>JBCCEO010000048.1:0-19574 GCA_039030255.1 Planctomycetota bacterium
ACAAACGTGATCGGAATGGAAGTGCGAGATGATAATGCGACTCACTTCCTCAGGCTCAAACCCCAGGTTCCGGACAGCAGAAGCAGCGGACAGAGACGGATAGGTGACAACAGGAGTGATTTTACTGAGGAGTTGAAAGGGCCATTTTCGAGTCGCTTCGTAGAAACTTGGCGAATAACCTGTATCGAATAGCGTGATGCCAAATTCAGGATGCTCGAGCACAGCAATTGCAGAGTGCAACTTGATGACCGCACGCTCGCCATATTGCTCAACCAAGTTCGCTTTCGCACTGGTATACCCAGTGGTCTGCAAATGCAGTTTCACTGATGCATTTGCGTGGCCTTCGTCGCAGGCGGACATCGATTTCAGTGTCGTATCAATGCCTTCGGAAAGTTTGACAATTGGTAAGTAGCCGAGTTTCTTAGATGCACCGGACTGCGCAAATGTCTGAGATTTTGAAAGGAGGCCAACGGAGTAGCGTGTCAACGCGGGCTCCCCTGCTTTGTTTCGTATTCGATGCAATCGTTCCAGAATACTTGCAAAGAACATCGCCTTAGAAGCGGATAGTGAGCGCAAAGGCTTGTTACGACCAGTCTCGGCGAGCACCCTTTCGAGCAATTCCCAAAGTTGGACAGGCTCTCCGCCTGAGATAGTACATGCTTCTCCTGATTCCCCCCGCTGCATCGCCAGAATAATGCCGTAGACAAGATTGTCGATGTAGGTGAGTTCCGAAACGTTCTCGCCATCGCCAATCCTCCGCAATCGTCCCGCATCATAGGCTCGTAGAAATCGCGGCAGTAGGCAGGCATCGCGTGCGCCGAAAACGGCTCGAGCCCGGACTATAAATGCGTTCAACAACCCCTGTTCGACAGCCTCCAATACCCGCTGTTCGGCCAAAGCTTTCGATTCGGCATAACCGCAAGCAAACTGCTTGGGCAGTGGATGATCGTCGGAAATGTCAAATCTGTCTTGGAAGTCGAAGTATATCGCAGTGGACGAAATATGGACCAGCCGCTTCACACCGTGTTCTAAACATCCTGCGATGATGTTTTCGGTACCCTCGACGTTGGCAGGGTAGAGTTCCTCCGTTGTTGCCGAAGGAGATGTGTTCGCGGCGGTGTGAATGACGTAATCCTGGCCAGCACATAGATCGACGATGTTGCGTTTGTCGAGCAAATTCGCGCGGCGAAAGGCGAGGCAGTCCGATTCACGTGGGGCCGAATAGCGGTTGCGCCCCGTCATCGTGACCTGATGCCCTAAACTGGATAGCGTTTTGGCGACTTCAGAACCAACAAATCCAGACGCTCCGGTAACGAGGATACATGCGCTGGTTTCGCCAAAGGAGGATTGGCAGGCCGCCAGTAGTTTTTCACTTACCATTTCAGCAGAGCGGCTCCAATTGACACGCCGGCTGCGGTCCCCAGCAATAGAATTTGGTCGCCAGAGCGGATGCGTGATTGTTGTTCCGCTATGGACAGCGCCATGGGGATGGATGCGGCGCCGCAATTGCCGTAGTCGGCGATAATCTTAACAGTTTTATCATCTGGAATCCCAAGACGTTCCAATATTTTTAGGCCTGCTGCAGAAGCCTGATGAGGCACAACCAAATCCAACTCATCTAAACTGATACCTGCATCGCTACAAAATTGTTTGAGGAATTTGACGAGCCGAGGTAGCACGAAACGAAGCAAATTCTCCCCTTGCATGTGAAACAAATTGTCAGCAGCGGAGGCCACGTGAGGTGGGCAGTGAACGCCTCCTCCACGCACTTCCGCCAGTTCAGCTCCCTCGGGCCACGTCGCCATTGCGTAATGCTGCAACCCTGCATCTCTCTGACTTGCCTGCAACAATATCACTGCCGCCGCGTCGCCGATCAAGGCGGCAGACTCTGGTTCTTTGAAGTTTCGTCCCGGCGTCCCAAACTCCGAAACACAAATCAACACACGGTGGTACTGCTCGGTTGCTATAAGTGCATTTGCGGTCTGCATGGCAGCCAAGGCTGAGAGGCAAGTTGCATTCACAGTGAATGCAGGCACGGCCTTCAACCCCAATTCTCTGGCGACGAACACCGAGGTGTCAGGAATCAATTGACGAGTCATTGCACCGGCATGCAAAACAAGATCAGGCTTGCCATGTTCGTCAATGATGGGCTTCGCAAGTTCAGCGACGAACTTTGCGGGATCGTCTTGATAGCCGTGGCAGCAATGCCGCTTGGATACACCTGCGTTCGTTTCGATCCATTCTGGACTGCGGCCAATTAGCGGCGCTAGCTGTTCTGCCGTCTGGACAGCCGGAGGCACCGCAAAATCTAGAGCTGCAATTTCGGCAATCATGCTGGTCCTAAAATTGGGCAAATCTCAAGAAGTTTTCTGGGCTATGGCATACAAAATACGAGATGCCACTGTCCAGTCCGAGTGATATGATTTGGTGCCTAGTAGGTTATCTTTCTTTTCCAGATTCCTCCAATCACTCCATTGTATCCTGACGCAGCACTGGAGTCCTTTCGAGATGTTGCACCAAGTCTGAAACTACGTTAGCCGCCTAGCCCCCAATACCTCAACGATTCGACATCGCCTTGGAATGCTGGATTCCACTCGCTCCCAAAGATTACGGTCGTTTCCCAGAATTTTTCGCTCTTTCTCGCATTTGCAGGTTCACAAGGAGCCATGGATGGGCCAGTGACTATGCCTGTGGAATGAGGCTACCAGCCTGGAGTGGTTGGTTTAGATGAGAATTTTGTGGCAATTGAGCGTTCATATGATAATTTCAACGAAGTATCTCCAGTTTTTCTGGAAACCTTCAAGTGAACTTGGGAGGAGATCCAAAATGTGCTTCGCATCGTTGCTTTTCAAGTGTAGAGCAAACGCCGGCTATGACTGTTTGATAGTTGGGTTGTTTTGCTGCATCGCACTCCCGGCTTTTTCGGTCTACGCCGGTAAAAGTCCAATGAGAGAGAAATCCAATGATGTTCTCAGCAAAAACTATGTAACGAAAAAGCCGAACACGGGCACGCGTTTTGTAGCATTCTTCCGCGATGAGGAAGGGAAGGACGGCAAGCGCAAGCCGCTGGGGCCGGAAAAGAAACAGCCACTTGGGGCCGGACGGCCCGTTCGTCCGCCGGTTCAAGTACCTGCGAACGCAAAGGGCGATGAAGCCCAAGTTGAAGTGGACTTGGAGAAACTGCCAATTGTAGATCTCAAGTGGCCTGCGCTCGATCCTGCGTGGCGAGAAAAGACGCTTTCACAACTTGAGGAGACAAAGAAAAACACGCGAACTGTTACCATGTCTGGCCGCGTGACAGCCAGAGGAAGAACAGGAATCAAAGAGGCTGTGGTCATTTTGTTCCGCTCTTTCTCCGAAACCCAGCCAATCCTTGATTTGACAATAACGGATCAGTCCGGGCAATACGAACTTGAGCTCCCGGTGACCCCACCGACTGCCAAAGAGTCTTATCCTCAGATCGTTGCCTTTGCCGAGGGCTTTGCAGCTAAATCAGAATTCTTGAATCAGCGTAATCCATTACTCTTGAACTTGAAGCTTTTGCCGAAGCGAGAGGTCCTGATTCGTCCTGCAAAAATGGATAATAGCACCCTGGCGAATGTGAAATGCGTTGTGAAAAAAGTGCAGTACCTACCAGAGGAATTACGACCCTCTGCTAGCTCCTCAACTCCAGCCCGATTTCGGATTCCCAACCTGTTGCAAGGCGACTCGATCGCTATCGACTTAGAGCACGAGACCTACAAAGACGCCAGAGTCGAAGTAAAAGTAACGACTGGCAAGAGTGCCGAGAACCGGATTGTAATTGGCCGCTTGCAACACAAACGAGAAAAGTCTGAATCTCCCGCTGTGGTCTATTTTGCTCCTGCCTCGGCAAACTACTTTCAAATACTCGATGCCGATACGCGGCTACCCCGAAAAGGAGTCGGCATCAGATTAGGTTATTTCTTTTCCAACGATAGAATTCGGTACTCAGATGAAAACGGAGCGATCGTCGTCCCTGCCCGCCCTCATTCAAATTACCTGGGTGCTAATCCAAAAACCCGGGTGCACGTTGGGGTTGCTGATGACTTCCGAGGATTCTACTTGCGCGTAAAGCCCTCGGAAAACATCGGGCGCCCCACAGCCATCTATCTGCCACCGCGTCTGACCCTCAACGGTACAGTGTCGTTTGCAATTAACAGACCACGCAAAGCGCGAGTGTATTGGCGAGATGCAGAAGGCGTTTTTGATCCTATCCAAGCACAAACCGATCGCAAAGGAAACTTTCAGCTATCCGTTCCGCACAAAGATGGCTATCTCTACGCTTGCCCCTTAGATCTTTTTGCAAGAACACTAGAAAAGAATGCGGTACCGCCTCCTATTGACCAACTAAACACCGATGTGATTGCGATTTTTTTCGATACCAAACATGTATTGCATATCAACCCGAAGACCATTATCGCATCTCCTGTTCAGCTCCCCTGCCTACCAACCTTCAAAAGGGAGATTGTCGTAACCTTTGAGGGCCGGCCCGTTGCCAATGCCCCGATCGAGGTCGATGCAGTTAGTGGATTTGGAGTAGACAGGAAAATACGCCTACGAACGGACAGTTCGGGCAGCGTGATCTACCAAGCTGTGGTTAGCCGAATCGATACCGTATTCTGCTCCATGGAACGAGAGGAACAGCGTTTTACCGCTAGCGTATCCGGAAATATGATACCTGCTTCAGGTACAATCCATCTCGATCTACGAGCGAGCAAATTAGTTCGTGGAATTGTCACATTAGACGGAAGACCTGTAAGCAGAGCTACTGTTCGTCTTAGCACAGGGCCCTTCTTGAGTGGCCGCGAAGTGAAGACCAACAGCAAGGGAGAATTCAGCATGAGCTTCCTATCCGATGCGAACATGATTCTCAATGCGAGGCATGGTTCCAGGCTCAGATCGCAATTCATCGATCTATCGACTCAGCAAAATCAATTGCTCGAACTACAGTTGGTGAAAGATGAGCGAGGCCGTGGTACCCGTAAACTTCGAGGGCGTGTGATTGATGGCCAGAACCAGCCCCTCGACGCCACAGTTCGTTTTTTCGAAACCAATGAACTCAAGAGTGACTACGCCCAAACTGACCGACGCGGCGAATTCGTTCTCGCACACCTACCAAAAGGCGAAGTTTCCATTTTTGTCCAAGATAGCAACCGCAAGTGGCAAGTTGTTCTGGTCGAGGCGGAGCAAGAGTTCATCGAAGTCAAGTTTCCCTAACCCGCCGAGGAACCCGACGCCAGGTCCGTTTACCGACTCGCAGCGCCCGCATCGTAAGCACGCCCTCCATCAACCGGCAGCGTAAGCTAGGCCAATTCCCAGCCCGCAGCGTAAATCTCGTAGTTGCGGATATCGATCGTCCGAACCTATTTCGACTTGCGCAATTAGTGAACTAAAACTCACTCTTGCACGGGAGAGCGCGTAGAAAAGCATTTTTGAAGATTCGCAACTTTTATTCGTAAAGGCGAAGGACACCTGAACCACGGTCGCGGGCTTACTATCATCGACTTGCTTCTTCTTGGAAGAGCCATTGCAGCACGACCACGCCCCCGCCGTTCACTCTTTTTCCAGGGGCGAAAAAGCGATTCCCTGCTCTGCCTGGAAGGCTTGCAATCGTTCGCTAATGATTTCGCAGATCTTTGTCGGAGGCAACGTGTAGTTCTGCTGAAGCCAGCCGTCATATCTACCAAAGGTCCAAATACGCCCCGAAGTTAATTGATTCTTTCGAAACACAACGACGTCGGTCGGCCCTTCCAACTGCGTCACGCTGACGGACTCTAGTTCTTCCCAAAGAAAGTGAACCGCGCCCAGCGAATACCGCTCATGCACCCCCTCGGAATCAATGATCAGATCGTATGCCTTCGGATCCTTGAGAAACTTGTAATAACCGTGACAGAGGAATGCAGCAATCAATAAATAGAACGCGTACCAGATCGATATCCACAAAACATGCCATGAATCTTGCAGCCAAAACAAAATCGGAGCGGCAAGAAACACAACGAGAAAAACCACTCCGATCGTCATAACGAAATGAAATCTCGCCGCATCCAAAGGCACACGGATCGTCTCGGAGTTATCACGATGCATCGGCAATTCTTGCGACGCATCACTTTCAGCTGGCTCGTAAGGATTACACATTTTTTTCGCCTGCCACTTCAACGACCGCCGAGCGCTCGAGTCAACCGTCTAGCGTTAAAGAGCCTTGGCCGGGAGGCTTCGTGATGCGAGCCGTAAGTCACTCATTCCACTCGTACAACGACTAAGTCCGAAAATTCAGAGTCTGACGACCTGGGAGTTTTGAACTCCCACACACGGCCTTCTTTGCCACCCAGCAACACTCTGTGATCTGCCTGAACATGGCTCGGGCACTAGGAATCCTGGGCGCCGAAAATAGTTAAAATGCAACAATCGTGCAATTTCTCTTCTCGTTGAACAATCTCCCTGAATATGAACTTCTACCCCAAGCCAATCAAACTGCATGACTGCGAAACGCATGGGGCGACCTCAGCGGCTGAGTTGTTCATTGTCGAAGGCGACAGTGCGTCGACCGCGATCGCTGCTATTCGCGATCGCAGTTTCCAAGCCGTTTTGCCAATGCAAGGAAAACCGCTCAATGCCCACAAAGCCTCATTGAAGGCCGTCCAAAACTACGAACTCTATCGCGAATTGTTGCTCGCCCTAGGGTTTCCCGAGCTTTGTACGACCAGCGAAATTGTGCGAAGCTCCACAGTACCCGAAGAGTGCCGGTTTTCCAAAATCATCTTGTTGTTCGATCCGGACGCGGACGGCATCCACTGCGGAGCCTTGCTGCAGATATTTTTTCTGAGAATGTTGCGTCCCTTGGTGGAATCGGGAATGCTGACGCTAATACGAGCCCCACTTTATCGATTCCGCGTTACCACCGATCCGCCGAAAAACCTATTTGCTTACATGGACGATCAAGCTCGAAAGATTGCCCGCGATCTGGACCAAGAGGGATTTGACTACCAGCGCCAGCGGTTTCGCGGCTTAGCCGGCATCGATCGTGATCTGCTTCTTCAACTCTGCATCAACCCCGATTCGCGCTCGCTTGAACCTGTGACAATTCCGCATTGCGAAGCCGCACTAGCCGTATTTGGTGGAAGCTAAAACGCTATAATTTGGCCCGAAGTCTATCAAACTGAAAGTCGAACAGTTGTCCCAACTGTTTCGCCAAGCCCAAAGTAGAACCGTTGTCCCAATTGTTTTCCAAGCTCTCTTTCGTCCGTACTTTTCCCCAACTCTCACTCTCAACTCAAAATCACAACGAATGGCTGCGAAGAAGAAAAAGAGCGTTAGCAAAAAGGCCAAAAATTCACGAGCCGATGACTTGGAAAATATCATCTCGCACTTAGACACGCTCTACGAGCGTGGCGAGGAGTGCACGCATCCTGAAACGGGAATTGTCGTTACCGACGGCGAATACGATGCGTTGCGTCGAGAATTAGCCGACTTGCGGCCCGAATCGGAACTATTCGCAACTGCCACAGCGTCTTTAGTTCAAAGTGCTGAACAAAAAGTGGTGCACGACCCTCCGATGACTTCTATCGAAAAGGCGAGTCACGAGGATGTGGCGACTCAAGAAGAAATGCTCTTCAAGTGGTTGATGCAATGCGCTGAGGCCGCTGGTGATGAAGGCGAAAGGGAAACGCTCGCGGATAAGAGCTACAAAGGGGAGCCAGTCCAATTCCCTACTGGCTATTTCTATCAAGCCTATAAATTGGACGGAGTCGCATTGGCACTTTATTACGAGAAAGGCAAACTCGCGCGAGCGGGACTTCGGCCGCGAGATGGAATCAACGGCGAGGATGTGACCGCCCAGGCGAAGTACGTTAGCGGTGTGCCTGAAAAACTTCCTAAGAAAGTAACTTGTTCGATCCGCGGAGAATTGATCTGCAATTTGTCCGACTTCGATAAAGTCCAAGAAGACTTGGCCGCCGCCGGAGAAAAACTCCGCGCGAATCCCCGAAACCATGCCGCAGGGGGTATACGACAGTTCAAAGATCCAACAAAGACAAAGATGATGCGTCTGAGCTTCGTTGCGTATGCAATCGAGAGCCTCGCGAAGCCGCCTTACAAGACCGAATTGGAACGAGCCCAATTCTGCCGTGAAAAACTCGGTGTTCCCTACATTGAAACCAAGCTGTTTCGATTCGAAGATTTGGCTCAGATGGAAGAAGGAGTTCCCGACTTAGACTTCGAGGTCGACGGAGTCATTCTGGGTGTGAACAGCATCGAAGACCAGGAACAGCTCGGCCGTCATGGCGATCCTCGTACCGGAAATCCGAAAGGAAAAATCGCCTGGAAGTTCCGTGAAGAAGAAGCACATCCGACCATACGAGAAATTGAATGGCAGACTGGCCGTACTGGGAAGATTGTGGCCGTGGCTATTTTCGATGCGGTGAAGCTAGCCGGGACCAATGTTTCGCGAGCCACGCTTCACAACGCGGGCTTTATGGACCGGAATCAGATTGCTGTTGGAACTCAGATCGCCGTTCGCAAGGCGGGGAAGATCATTCCTAAGGTGACAGCGGTCGTTGCCAAACCAGGCAAGCCTGAGTTTCCTGAGGTTTGTCCTTCTTGCGGTCAAGATACGAAGCTCGTCAAAGGCGGTTCGGCGGACATGCTTGAACTCGTTTGCGGCAATGATTCTTGCCCCGCGCAAAACGTTAGCGGCTTGTGCCACTACCTCGAAAACTTCGGTGTTTTGGGCTTGGGTGAAAGCCGTGTTTCAACACTAGTCAATGGAGGGAAGATCTCCATACCTGCAGACTTCTACCGACTGACCATCGAAGACGCCATGAGCTGTGGACTCAGCGCGCGACAATCCGAACTTGCGGTCGCGGCTATTCATATGGTTCCAGCTCCCGACAAAATGGGTGGTGAAGCACTCGGCAAAGCTATAGAGCAATCGATTGCAAACAAGAAAAAGATTGCGCTCTGGCAACTATTTGCGACCTTCGGAATCGATTCGGCCGGCAAGTCCGCTGGCAAGGCTCTTGAGTCTCACTTCGGAAGCTTAGACAAAATTCGTGCCGCCTCGGCTGAAGAGCTGGAAGAAGTCGAGGACATTGGTGAGAAGACAGCGCAGACCATCTTTGATTACTTGGAATCGAACGCCGATGCCATTGACCAGCTGATGGAATTCGTAGAAATCGAAGCGCCCAAAACGGGCAAGCTCTCCGGACTTGTGTTCTGCTTCAGTGGCGGCTTCGATGAAGGAAAACGGCATTGGGAACAGCAAGTGGAAGCCCAAGGAGCAAAGACCTCGGGCAGCGTTTCCAAAAAAACCAGCTACTTAGTTGCCGGTCCTGGCTCTGGATCTAAAAGTGAAAAAGCTGAAAAACTGGGGGTTCCGATCTTGGACCTGGACGGTCTCCAAGACTTGCTGTGATCTCTATTATTGACCTTGAAAAATCTCTTTCATTTCAGCACTGTATTGAGTGGAATCCAAGCGATATCCTTCTGCCGCATGCTTTTCGAACAACTCCTTGACTCGAAGATCTAGGTCATCCTTTCGGGCTTTCCAGCCCGCGTCCAACCTAACTTCATTTTGAATTTTTTCATCCTTGATTGCGCTTCCAAGCAACAACTCAAAATCTCGGTAGCGTACGCTACCGTCGGAAAAGTGTTCGTAAGAGTGCGAATGACCGTCTTTGCTGAAGGTCGCTTGGCCATAGTAGACGACTGTTTCAGGATCTGCCCAGTCTCGGATTCTGCGAAGCAATCTACGCTGATCCTTCATTGTGTCATTCACGTGCTCCGGCTTAGCGTTTTCTAACTTTTCCAGCAATTCGACTGCTTCAGCCGGCAAGTCGACGGCGTTCAGTTCTGCCCACTGTTCCAGCGTTTTGAACGAATCGACAGAAAAAGGAGCGGGCTCCGGTCCACAACCGCAAAGTAGCAGACAGTAAACAGAGCAAAGCAATGAAAGAAGGCGCATGGTTTTCGCCAATTAGAATCAGAAAATAGGGGAATTCAGGAAGTCTATTTTACTCGAAATCTCGGAATCTATGCTGCCCCGGAATGCGTTTGACGGCGAGCCTAAGGCGTCCGCTATCCCTACACAAGGATTCGCCGATTAGTTCCTGCATGAGGCTGAACAGGATTCGTGCCTCAGTTATCTTCGATTCGATGTTTTTTCCTCACCTGCTACGGAATAGATTGCACTAATCCTTGCAACAGGCGTAATGGTTTTACGATTCATGCGATGTCCTACCCAAATCGCAGTAATTCCTGTGGCCGTAGGTAGAATCAAACAGCCAAATGCACATGTCATTCCTCATGTGAAAAAAGAAACCGGTGTCCGCGTTGAACTTGGTTGGACTCTAGCGAAGTTTCGGCGGCGAAGCGAAAGAGTGTTCGTTGAAAAAAACTCAATTCCAAATACGAGCAAAGTGGGATAGAACGCTGGCAGCTTTATTCACTTTCTCCCGCAGGCGGGGGCAGACAACCGTCGAGTTCCTTACTTGCATTCGCGACCCAGATACTCAATTGGTCCCCCTTGCGTGACGCGATCGATTTTTTAAGCGTGTGCCATTTCTGCTCTGCGTCCCATGCCTTGGGATAATCACCACGAAGGGCGACTGTGTCCCACCAGGTGAAAATTTGCCCGAACGCGTCAATCGCGTCATTCTTGAATACGATTCCTTGTTCGACCGCCGTTTGAAGATCGCGGAAAAAACCGATTACAACCCATAAGCATCTTGATTCTTGGCGGTTGTCATCCGAAAACTCTTTAATCGTCGTCGTCGGATTTTGCCGAACGAGCTCCCAAGCTTCGGTGCGACAGCGATACATTTCATCGCCATTCCATTCGCGAAGTAACATGTAGAGATGCTTCTTTGCTTCCGAGTCTTCTTCTCGTCTCCCCAGCTTCACAGCGATGTACGCGACGAGCCAGATATTGATGATCCCAAGGATCACATTCGTCACACCACCCACGAAATCGCCAAACACGCCGAAGTCTGAAGGATTCTCCGTAAATTCGTGGCCAGCAAACCAAAAAACGTAAATTAGTAGCGGAACCACAGCTACCAACAAAGTGATGCCAACAATGAGCATGATGGAGAGTGGAACAGTTCGTTTCGCTGTCATGATTGAAAATTAAGCGTTACCGAGAATGGATTGAAAACGATTCTAAACCTCGAATGACTCATGAACCTCGACGCAGAGAATACTCGATTACTTGCGCAGCTTTTCGTCATCCAGCCTTCACTTCATTATACGCCGGAGCTACTTGCCCGTGTTGCAGCTGGTCGTTTCAATTCTCAAAGAATCTCCAATACCGCATCTCGTCCACGCACTACTTTTTCTCATTCGGGTTGAGTGATGTTTCGAGCGTTACTGCGAGCTGGTGTAATCGACAAATTCATCGAGGGTTCAACTTCGAAGATGTCCCCTGCCTTCTACGATGATTCGTCCCAGTTGCGTGATTCAAGCAGCTCAAGCTCGGAGCCCAAATCTGCAACTGATGATGTCATTGTGGATGCGATGAGGAATTAAGTGCACGAGCATAGTGCCAATTCTTACCTTTCCACACGGGCCGCCAAAGCAGAATCCAGTTTCGAAATGAATTCGTATTCTTCATCTCGTTTCAAGACCGCTCCGTCAAAGTCTTGTTGCTGGACAAGCGATTCTTTTTCACCTCTTATCTTTTCAATCTCGTCCAATAGCAATTCAACCTGCTCATCGAAAATTTGATAGTACTCAACGATTTGACGCTCTGTGCGAATCAAACAACCAAATGACTCGAGCGAAGAATCAATTAGCGGCAAGTAGGCATCGTAGCCCGCATACACGCGACTGCAGGAGACGCGAACATTGCGTACAAAATTCTTTTCCCGGTATTCGATCAAAATTTCATTTACTTTTGGAGGAATCAAGTGCGGAAAGAGTTCGGCGATCAGAGATGGCTTTTCGGGTTCCGGAAGTTTCACCACGACAGACTCGCCAACCGTCTGAACCTGAAAAGGGTGATTCAATAGTCCCGAGAGCCGCGTTGGATCCCAAAACGTATTGTGCGGTAAATGATGGACTAATTCTGTCATGTCTTGTGAAACTTCCTGCGTCTCTTCGCATTTGCAGTCTCGTGAAACACACTACAATTTCGCCGACAAGCTAGGGTTCGGAAGCAGAGCGAAAATACTTCCATAACCGTGTATTTGCATCGTCACCAACATACACGCCGGTATTGTGTGTGGTGCCAATTACATTGAAGGATGGTTTGCCAGATTCAGCGGACAGCCTTCTGAGTTCTGCTGGATCCGCTTGGAAGTCGATCCAGATTCGTGACTTAAACTTTTCGAAAGACCAGCCGCCAACTCGAGAGCCGCCTTGCTCGAAACGTGTCCGAAGCACTTCCCAATTCGGAGGCCACTTACCTGAGTTGTCGTCCATGTAACCCATTACCATTTCTGCGGCACCCCCAAGAGCATAGCCATCGTCAATGCCGTAAAGAAAGGAGCGGAGCGCCATCGCAGAGACGGCCAAGAGAACGCCGATCAAAGCCGTCGTTATTAGAAAGGAGAGAAGCGAATATCGCATTTGATGACGGCAATTTTTTTTGGAATACTGTAGATGCATAGGGCCAACTGTGCTTTTCACACTATACGCCCAGAGGGATTCCGATGCAATGCACAGTCCAAAAGCCTCGGCACGGGAAGCATTCTGTTCGTCCTGGACACCCTTGGCAGCGACGCAATCAATTGCGAACTTGGCTAACGATTTGCCGAAACCACGCTTCACTCATCTGAGGCTGATTTCGCAGACAGTCGGAAAACGCTTCTCGTTCCTCGCTCGTTCGCGCCGTATCGAAGACTTCCAATGCAAGCTTAAGCGCGGCAATATTACTATCACGATGAGGGGGCTCCGTGATCTTGGGATCGGTCCATCGTTGCGGGGGATTGGACCAACCGACCTTGGGTTGGTAATTCCCTAGATAGTCCCATAGCCGACCTGGAGCCGAAACATTTTTGACACATCCGCTCGGAAATTCGGAAAGCCATGATGCATGCTGCTGCCACCGAAATGTCTTGGGGCTGTTCTTAGTTTTCCAAGTGACCCCAACGAAGCGAAGCTTGCGACGGACGGCCGGGAGATCCGCTACCTCCTCCCTAGCCCAGGACAAAAGGAGTTGAGACGTGTTCTGAAAGGTGGATCCGGAGGAAACGAGATCCACCAAAGCAATGGGCCGGCTATTGTGGACGATGTCCAGCGGCGCGAGCCCGATGGCACGAAAGTGCTCCTTGGCCGAGAGCAATGCCGCTGGCTGGAGTAAATCGAGTGACTCATAACGAATGGAAATATTGGCCAGCTTTAGTCGTTCGTACCATGGTGTGTCAAAAAAGACTCCGCTCAAGTAATCAAAAATACTCTCCGGTGACCGACCTATGAAAACTAGTTCCGAGTCCCCTGCAAATGCAACAATTCGTGCAACGCATTGCCTCAAGTCCGATACGAACTCCGGATACGCGTCGCTTCTTGTCGCGGCAAAGACACCTGCGTCGACAAGACGACCAAGTTGCTCGCGTTTGGCGATATCCCAACGGAACGGTTTCATTTTCTAGCTCCATCGCCAAACCGGCTTGCAAGCTCGCTGGATAACGTTGCTGTCCTACCGCGCACTTTGCTCCCAAGCATGAGTTAGGAGTCCCAATCCCAGTTGACGAATCGTTCGGCAACATCAGGAGGATTTAATGTCGTCGCCCACTGGTCTACGATTCCATCGTCAAGATCGCCGACGAGCAGTAGTGTGACCCTTGAACGCGCATCGCCAGTACCAAAAAAGCCTTCTTTCTCGAGTTGGAGAAAGCCATCGAGCAGAGCCTGCCAAAGTGGTTCCAAGTTTTCTTCAAAGACATCCTCGTCTGAATTGAAGTTCTCTTGAAGTACAGCGTTGACTTCGTCGAGGTGTCCAGCTTCGTCATCAATTGGGAAGAACTCCCAATCTCCATAGGCCCAGCGCATTCCGTCGGCAGTTGATGTCGTATCGTGTTTCGGATCGACCTCTTTCTGGTACCGCTCAACAGTAGCAACCAGCCCTTCTTCGGTGTTTGCAGCAGGGGTTGCAAACTGAAGCGAATCATCCGTCCAGAGTGCGAAGGAATAAAAAGAGTGATTCGGATTAGCAGCTATTATTGCGGCAAACGTCTCGCGGAGGCCACCGCAGACCTTCCTCGAAAGTTCAGCGTAGTCAATTGTATTCATTGTTCAGCCTCATGCTTCAAGTTTAGGGTAGCAGCGGTCTTGAGCGTCGAATTGTATGGGAATGCAATGGGATTGCCAAATATAACTTGGCAATGGATTAGTCTCAGAATGAAATGACTACGAAAGGGACGATACATGGAATATTGAGCAGCGAACAATCAGGCGGATAGGTACTTCGATAATCCATCCAATCGATCAAGCTAGGCTCAGTTCAAGCAGCTTGTGGATGGTCTTCCAATTGCGTGCCGTTGAGGTGACTTCTAAGTGCTTTTCGAATAGTGGGTTGGTAAGTTTTGATTTTGCGACACCCTTTGGACAATCTAAGAAAATGAAACGCCCAACGCACTCCCAAGCTTCTCCTTGCAAATTCAATTTGGGCGAGTCGCGAAGAGCTTGGATCAATTTGGATTTGGGCTTCGCGGAAAGTACCGCCATGTGAAGTGCTTCGCTCTCTCTGTCGGGCCATGGATTCTGCTGGACCGCTTTTTGCAGCTCGCGCGCTGCGACAACGACTACGGGAACATCCAGCTTCAGTTGTCGGTCCAGCTCTTCTCGCAACTGTTCGGCTAACTTGGAGTCGGATACATCGGAATTCAACAGGATGTTGCCGCTTTGGATGTAGGTTCTAACCTTTCCAAAGCCAATTTGCTCGCACAGATCTCTCAAATCGGACATAGCGAGACGATTGTGACCGCCGACATTGATGCCTCGCAGCAGGGCAATTTTCGCATCTTTTTTCAAGCTAGTCATGGATCACCACGCAAGGATCGAACTGGTAAGAATTGGCGCACTCGTCGGGGATATTGCCATTCGACAAGAAACCTATTTTGGCATTCTGCAAGTCTAGCGGCTAGGAGCTAGAATGTTCTCGCAGTGATTCACGATTTTCAGGAACTGGGACATGGTTACGAATCTAAAACGCAGGCCTATTAGAGGCTATTTTGATTTTCGTTGCAGCTTTCAAAGCATTGGGATCTGCCTAGCAATGCTAGGGCTGCACGCCAGCTTGTGCTGCATTAGTTTGGCGAAATCTCCTAACCAGGAACGACCGAACATCGTCTGGATCATTCCTGATGACATGTCAGCCAATTTCTCTTGCTATGGGGAAACGGCTGTTGAAACGCCGCACGTGGATCGCTTGGCAGCCGAGGGTGTGCGATTCTCGCGAGCCTTTGTGACAGCGCCGGTCTGCTCCACCTGTCGATCTGCATTTATCACAGGAATGTATCAGACTAGCATTGGTGCCCACCATCATCGCAGTGGTCGTGGCGCAAAAAAGATAAGCCTGCCCAAGCATGTGCAGTTGATTCCCAAAATGCTGCAGGAAGCAGGATACTACACGACGATCAGTGGCTGGCCCATCACACCCAATAAGATGGGCAAGACCGATTACAACTTCGAGTGGGATAGCTCCATTTACCAGGGCAATGACTGGGCGGGTCGCGCCGCAGGACAACCCTTCTTTGCGCAAATACAAACACCAGGCGGAAAGCTGCGTGGAGCGGACAGGGCTGGGTGGGAACGCATCGCGGGACAAGCGGAAAAAGCCTTTGGAAATCGTACACCGGATAGTGCCGTCAAGTTGCCGCCCTATTATCCGCAGCATCCCGCAATCGTTCGCGACTGGGCCGCCTACTTGGACTCCGTCCGCTTGACCGACCTAATGGTAGGACAAGTCCTAAGCCGATTGGAAGAAGACGGCGAACTCGAAAACACGCTGGTGATTTTCATGACGGATCACGGAATCAGTCATGCTCGCGGCAAGCAGTTTCTTTACGAAGAAGGAATCCACGTTCCGCTGGTCATTCGAGGGCCGGGAGTGAAGCCCGGAAGTTTGCGCGAGGATGTGGTGGAGCACATTGACATCGCCGCAATTACATTAGGCGCGGCTGGGATTCCCATTCCAGACTACTTGCAAGCGAACGACATTCTCGCCCAGGATTATCAACATCGCGCAGCGGCATTTTCCGCTAGGGACCGCTGTGATGAAACCGTCGACCACATTCGGAGTGTTCGTACGCCACGTTTCAAATACATCCGCAACTTCCTTCCCAATCGCGCTTATCTGCAGCCTTGCGCCTACAAAGATGCGAAACAGATTCTGATTACACTTCGCGAACTGCACGCTGCGGGCAAACTCGACGCGACACAAGAATCCTTGTTCCGCGAGGTTCGACCAAAGGAGGAATTGTTCGACCTAGAAAAGGATCCTCACGAGATCCATAACTTGGCGAAAAATCCTGCTTATGCGAAAGAACTTGAAAGACTTCGTAGCATGCTCGACCAATGGATGAAGGGCTCTGGAGACAAAGGCCAAGTTCCCGAATCGGCGGAAATGTACGATAGTGACATGGCTGTTTATCTCGATGCAATTGGTCGCAAAAAACCTGAAAGGCTACCGGTCATTTCGGCCAATATTGAGCAGATGAAAACTTGGGCGGCAGAGGGAAAGTGATGTTCCAGAGTTCAAAAACACTTGCTCACCTTTCCATGGGGCGGCTCCAAGCCATCCTGAGCGTGGCTCTGCTGGCTGCCCCTGTACTGACTGCCCTAAGTGCAACAGCGGTGGCTCAACCCTCGTTGCGTGATGAAGCACTGGCAACCGCCAAAGGCGCTGTTAAGTTTCTCCAGCAAGAAGTCAGCACGCGTGGCGGGTATTTGTGGCGCTATTCGGCAGATCTATCCCAGCGCGAAGGGGAAGGCGTCGTTGTATCGGAAACGGTCTGGACCCAACCACCTGGAACTCCAACGGTTGGAGAGGCATTTCTCGATCTATATGCTGCGACGCAAGATCCTTTGTTTCTAAACGCAGCTCAGGCTGCTGGAGAAGCGTTGCGACAAGGCCAAATGCTGTCCGGTGGCTGGCAAGCCTCGGTAGAGTTTGAGCCAGAGCGTCGCGCCAAGTGGGCCTATCGAACGAACGCCAAGCAGCATCGGCGTGCCAAAGATCAATCTAGCTTGGACGATGACAAAACACAGGCCTCTCTCCGCTTCATTATACGGTTAGATTCAGCACTAATGATGATGGACGAGCAAGTTCACGAAATGGCACTTTTTGCGTTGGAAGGCTTGCTAACGAAGGGCCAATTCCCCAACGGCGGATTCCCTCAAGTGTTTGGCAGCAACCTGAAGAATAGCGCCCATACTCAAGTGCATCCGAACGCGAGGGCTCGGTATCCCGCCGCTTGGTCGCGGGAGTATCAAGGACATCAAGAATACTGGTATCGATTGACGCTAAACGACAATCTAGCACCAGATCTGTTTGATGCCCTTTTCTTGGCCTACGAGACATACCAGGATGAACGCTACAGAGCTGCTGCTATCAAGCTGGCCGACTTTCTACTGCTGGCCCAACTTCCAGAACCTCAGCCAGCGTGGGCACAGCAATACAACTACGACATGGAACCAATTTGGGCGCGTAAGTTCGAACCGGCGGCTGTAACTGGTGGCGAATCTCAGGGTGTGATTCGCACACTGCTATCCATTTATCGCAAGACGGGCGAACCAAAGTACTTGGAGCCCATTCCAAGGACAATCGCATTCTTGAAGCGATCGCAGCTGGCAGACGGTCGGCTGGCGCGATTCTACGAACTGCAAACCAATCGACCTCTCTATTTCACCAAGGACTACAAGGTGACCTACGATGATTCGGACATGCCCACGCACTATGCGTTTCAAGTTTCCAACTCGGTGGCATCGCTCGAGCGTGAATACGAAAAACTCCTGAGCCTTTCCAAGGAAGAGCTAGCGACAAGCCAAAAGCGAATTTCGCGAGCATCTCAGCAAGAGGTGCAGCAAATTGTTTCCGAAGTTGATGAGCGAGGGATTTGGTTGTCCGCGATGGATATGCGATACCACAAGTCGCCTGGACCTGTGATCGACATGCGTGAAACCGTGAAGAAGCTCAAGTTACTGGCTGCGTACTTGCAGAACGACTAGAAAGGAAGCAGCAATGCAACCCAGAGCGGTGAAGTTGCCAAGAGTGGGCTAGTTGCCTGTTACTCGCACCATGACGACCATGTTTAACATTCTCTTCCCAGTGTTGGGAACGTTAAAGTCGTCCTTAAACGTAGTGCGTTTCGTCGTAGAGATATACTTCGGTGCGGGAAAATCAAAACTCGAGTCGTTCGATGCTTCATTCGTGAAGGGTACTGAAAAGGACTCGTTCACAGAGAATCGTTTCCCAGTATTCTTAGCTAACTTCTTCAACAGATTGATCTGAGGAACATCAAATCCAAGATCCATCGCAACGTGGGGATAGTCGTCGAAATTCGAAAGGGTCTTCTCGAGAACCGTGGAAAGCTCAGTAAGCGGTGCACGAACCAAGTAGATTAATGCAGGCGCTTCCTCTTGGTCACCAGCGGCGGTTCGAGCCGCGCCGATAGCGTCTTGAACTTCTTGCGTTGCGGCAATTGGCTCGCCTACTTTGATGCCAGCATTGCTTAGCGTTTTCTCAAACACTTCATCTTCATAGGCTTTCGCGTCGATTTCCAAATCTAGCATGACCAGATACAGGATTGGCGGAAAATCCATTTCCCCAACATATTCAACAGCACCATTTTCAGGTGGCAAAGGATCAATGGACTGCTCCGGCCCTACGTCAGCATCGTTGTCCCTTGGAAACGGATTTACCGGTTCGTTTTCGTTTGCCAGATTGCTAGGATCTGTCGCACTAAGATTGCCTTCAGGGTCCTTGGCTAAGCCACCCGAATCTTGATCCCCTCTGAACAAACCTGATAGAGAAGCAACCAACAGGATGACGGCTGCGAGTCCGCCCAAAACAGCAACAACACTTGTCCATGAGAAAGACGGTTGCTCTGGAGCGCGTTCGACTACATTCTCGGCCAAGTCCGGCGCCGCACCAGTGATGGCCTCTTCTTCTGCGGCAGAATGATTCTCGGTCGCCTGCTTGCCGAGTACAAAGTGATCACGATCGCCGCGGCGGATAACATCCGCTTGAGCAGCTGCAATGACGCGAGCTGAAAAGTCGCTTCCGAGAGCGCTCCCTCCCTGAGCCTGTACGGCAGACTCGCGACGACTGCTTTCAAAGTGAGTCTTAAGACTCGAGCTCAGATCATGAAAAGAATCGGCCCGAGCTTGCGCACGCTTATCCTCGGCCAGCAACTTCTCTGCTTGCAGGCGTTCGGATTCACCAAGTGCATTATCAAAATAAGCACTTAGCAACTCGTCGCGTTTTTCGTCCTCGGGTAACATCTTTCAACTTTTGATTGGCTATTCGAGCCTATTATCGGGCCATTTCAATGGAGTGCGTAACACACACATATTTTCTGTATCAATCCAACCTATCGATCCAACGAAATTCTCTCAAC
>JBCCEO010000049.1:0-19563 GCA_039030255.1 Planctomycetota bacterium
CTTTTTCTTTGCCACGTTCTTCTTTCAAGCTCTTACTCAGGTTCGCGGATATTGGACAGCGCGATCTCGCGGATCGCAGATGGTTGCGGCACATCTTATCTTGGCCCAAGCGTTTGCGATAGCGCAACTCTTCGAGCTGCAGCGTTCCGGAGACATCGAACGCAAGGGTGAGGAGAAAGTGCGGTAATTTTGCCAGCCGCGAAGGCTACTTGGGAAATCCTTCGCTTTCCGCAATCTCGAGACCCTTTTCTTCGTCCAGTCTCGCTCTAAGGAACTTCAGTTCCTGTTCGGCCGCGATGGCTTGGATTTGTTTCAGCGGTAGGATACATGCGGCAGTTGCAAAGGCATCAACGTCCGTTGCAGACTCGCCGAGAACAGTTGCGGCAATTGGACCGATGACTCCGTAACCGGTGCTTGGGTCTAGGATGTGGCTGTGTCGCTGGCCTGCAATGGTGATGAACTGCCATAAATCGCCGGACGTGGCGATAGCGCAGTTGCTTATTTCAATGCGTCTTAACGGCGGGCCATCACGCTTCAACCCGGCAATTTCGATCCTCCAGCCATCGCGTCCAGGAGGCGGGTCGCCAAATCGCATATTTCCGCTGATGTTGATCAGGCAGCAGTTAATGTTCGCTTCACGCAGTACTTCGTATGCTTCGTCGACAATGTAACCCTTGCCGATACCACCAAAATCGAGTCTGATTTTTTCATGCTTGAAAGCTGCTTTTCTTGATGGAACGTCTAATTGCACCTGTTCCCATCCGCATTGCTCGAGTGCACTTTGGATGCGCTCTTTGCTGGGGACTTGCTTCGATCGACGCGACTTGCGCCACAGCCTTGTCAGTGCACCCATGCTGGAATCGAATGCGCCGCCGGTCCTTTGGTACCAAAAATCGGATGCTTTGAGAGTTGCCCATAAATCTTCCGAAACTGCTTGCGGAGAAACAACGGCTGTCGATGTTAGCAAACTCGTTTCGCTTTCAGGGTCATAGTCACTCAGGATATCATTTAGTTCGAGGACACGTTGCTCGACTCTTTCAAGTGCTTTCTTGGTCTCGTTCAAATCGTGGTGATAAACTTTCACGGATACCAAAGTTCCCAAAGCTGGAAAGCGGTACTCGTAGCCCGAAAGTTCTCTTGGAGCGGCCTTCGATTCTTCTGTTGTCGCATTTCCTTCGGCCCCAGGATTTGATTGTGCAAGGCTAAAGCTTGCGGAGCACAATACAAGGCTGGCGAAAAGCAACGGTTTTAGACCTACTTGGAACATGGCGCCGGCCAAACGTTTTCGAAAAATATTCATGTAAAATGGGGCCTTGGAATTCGCTGTCCATTCTAACAGAGCAACTCAATGAGTCTATTTTTGTTCCCAAGCGACGTACTCGGCCAGACCAGCAGATCGCGCATTTTTGCCTTGGTTGGGTGTGTAGTTTTCACAGTGGCCAGCGCACAAGAGGCCAGCGCCCAAGAGTCAGATAAAATTCCTGTATTGGCGGTACCGGATTCTATTGCCGCTGGCGAAAGTGAAATGAAGCCCTATAGCGAAGTGGTGGAACAGGCAGATGTTAAGTTTGAGATGTTGCCCATTCCCGGTGGAAAGTTCTTGTTGGGCAGCCCGGAAGATGAAGAGGATCGGGAGGATGATGAAGGGCCGCAAAGCGAAATAGAAATCTCGCCCTTCTGGATGGCGAAAACTGAGATTACTTGGAATGTCTACGACGTATGGGCATCCGACCTCGATATCTTTCGACGCAAAATTTTGAAATTAGAGCCCTCGCCGCGTGATGCACTGGCTGATACTTTCCAAATATCACAACCCACAAAACCCTACACAGACATGACCTTTGGAATGGGCAAGCGTGGCTATCCTGCCATTTGCATGACACAGCACGCGGCACGCACTTTTTGCAAATGGCTAAGTGCTAAAACCGGTCGCTACTATCGCTTGCCAACCGAAGCGGAATGGGAATATGCTTGCCGAGCCGGAACCACCACGGCTTTTTCCTTTGGTGATGATCCCGATGACCTCGAAGAGTATGGATGGTTTTTTGATAACACCGACGAGGGCTACGAGCGAGTCGGAAAGAAGAAACCCAATCCCTGGGGATTGCACGATATGCACGGTAACGTCGCGGAATGGGTCTTGGATCAGTACGATGAATCTGGATATAAGCTCTTGGATGGGCAAAGTAAGGATCCGCTGGCTATTCCTACAACGCTTTACCCGCGAACCGTACGCGGAGGAGGTTGGAAGCAGTTTCCAGAAGACTGTCGTAGTTCAGCACGCAGAGGATCAGACGAAGAGTGGAAGTGGCAAGATCCTCAGATTCCAACGAGCATCTGGTATCACACCGATGCCTTGGATGTAGGGTTTCGAATCGTCCGCCCGCTGGTTGAACCCAGCTTGAACGAAAAGGAGGGCAAGTGGGAAAAATCGGAGCCAGTTCAAAAAGAACGCGAAGGAGTCGAGTGAGTATGCAATCCGAAGCGAGCTTCGTGCTTAAAGTATTCCATCTTCGAAAATGGTTCATGTTACAATAGCAGTACCCCAGAACCCATCCAAGGATACCCCCATGACTTCGCAGCAATCCTCCACTGCTACCAGAAATTCCAAGTCCACTCGACGTACATTCTTCAAACAAGGCGGAGTAGCAACTGCCTCTGTCGCTGCCGCTTCCAGTCTCGTCGCTGGATCTATGCGAAGCGTTCACGCGGGCGAGAAAAATGTGATCCAAATCGCATTGATCGGTTGCGGAGGTCGAGGAACTGGGGCAACGCACAATGCTCTTTCCGTACCCGACGAAAATGTGAAACTCGTTGCGATGGCGGACGTATTGCAAGGCCGATTGAACGCGAGCATTCAAGGCTTGAGTCGAGCACATACGGATCAAGTGGATGTGCCGGAGGATCGCAAGTTCATCGGCTTTGACGCTTACAAACAAGCGATGGATTGCTTGGCGCCGGGAGACATTGTCATTCTGACGACTCCCCCCGCATTTCGCTGGGTTCAATTTAAGTATGCGATCGAGCGCGGTTTGAACGTGTTCATGGAAAAGCCGGTTACGGTGGACGCGCCTACCAGCTTGCGGATGCTCGAGATAAACAAGAAAGCCATCGAGCGGAATTTGAAAGTCGGCGTCGGCTTGATGTGCCGGCATTGCGAAGCTCGCCAGGAGTTGTTTGATCGCGTCAAAAACGGTGCTATCGGCGACATTCTCATGTTGCGAGCGTATCGAATGGCTGGCCCAACTGGCTCAGCAAATGTGCCGCCTCGAGACGTGGAAGCAGATCCCTCCGAGTTGATGTATCAGATCAAGAACTTTCATGGCTTCTTATGGGCCAGTGGCGGGGCCGTTAGCGATTTTCTGATTCATAATATTGACGAGAGTTGCTGGATTAAGGACGCCTGGCCAGTTGAAGCCAAGGCATCTGGGGGCCGACATTATCGCGGTTCCGACGTGGACCAGAATTTTGATTCCTACTCGATCGAATACACCTTCGAGGATGGTACGAAATTGCTGGTCGATGGCCGTACTCAGCCAGGGTGCCATCAAGAGTTTGCCAGCTATGCACATGGGACGAACGGCGTAGCTACGATTTCTGCTCGGGCTCACACACCGGCCAAGAGCAAGATTTACTACGGCCAGAATTTCACGAAGAAGATGGTTGGCTGGCAGTATCCAGACAAAGAACGAAATCCATACCAGCTAGAATGGAATGATCTACTGGAAGCAATTCGCAAAGATAAGAAGTACAACGAAGTCGAGCGAGGCGTGATGGCCAGTGCGGTCACTTCCATGGGACGCCATGCGGCTCACACAGGACAAGTCATCACACTCGAGGAATTCTTAGAGGTCCCACATGAGTTCGCGCCTCAAATCGACAAGCTTACGATGGATTGTGAAGCGCCGATACAAGCCAACGAAGAAGGCAAGTACTCTGTGCCTATGCCAGGCATAACCGTCGAGCGCGAGTACCTTTGATCGCGGCGAAGTTACTTGCCGGCTTTCTTGAATTGCTTCAATTCGAGAACGGTTTTCTCGCCCGTCGATTCACGGACTTGTTTGACCATGCCAACGCCCTTCGCCATGTAGGAAGTCAAAACCATTTTGTGCACGGTAGCGCCCTTCGCGTCCTTCATTTCCACATCGCTGGTTACCTGGATCGTGTCAAAGGTTCCAGCAGCTACTTTGACTTTGGCCTTACTCAGCTTGTTTTTTGCGACGGCGGTCACACCTTCCATTTCGGATTTGCAGTCCCAGCTAACGCCCTCTTTTATTGGGAATTGCAGGATCTTCCACGCAGGTGAAATGGTTTCGTTAGCCATTTTCAAACGATAGACTCCGTCCTTGGCGGCATGCATGTGCTCCACGAACATGGTGTTGCCTCCGACGGCGGACTCCATCACTGCACAGCGCTTGCCTTCTACCACCGCATGATCCGAGATCGTTACTGTGACCTCTTGGCCTTCGCCAGAATACACCCAGGTTGTGCCGACGAAATACGGATAGTACTCATTGGGAACAAGCTGTTCCGCCTTTTTCTGTGCTAATGCCGGAGTTAGCAGAAAGTTCAAAAGCACGAGGGCATAGATGGAACGCGTGCAGATTCTGGGAGTGAAGGGAGAATGCATTCGCTTCTCTTTGTTGGGCAATGAAGAAGTTGTAAACAGGAAGGGGTGCCGCTTTGCTCTCAAACAGAACGACCGGGCTGCCAATATAGTCTGAAGCCTCGCTGGCCTGAAATGCTGAAATGATCAACTTGGCGTATTGCGGCAACTCGGCGGGTGACTGGGCAAGTCGAAATCGCCCGCGTAAACTGATCGCCCAACAGCTTTACGATTCTAGATTCAATCTGTGAGCCGAAAATGTCGCCACGAGAGAGATTTGACCGCGTCGCCCAAGAGTTCCGCGAAATTGCTTTGCTGGAAGCTACGCTAGCATTGTTGGAGTGGGATGAACGGACCGGCTTGCCCTCGAAAGCCGGGGGTTATCGCGCCGAGCAAGCGACCTTGCTTAGCGGCATGATTCACCGCCGCAAGACGGACGAATCGCTTGGCGATGCTTTGTTGGCACTGGCCGAATCAGAGCTTGCGCAGGACGAAAGTTCACCCGAAGCAGCAACAATCCTGCGTTTGAACAAGGATTTTCAGCGAAACAAAAAGGTGCCAATCGCGCTGGTGGAAGCACTTTCCAAAGCAACCGTGTTGGGGCAGCAAGCCTGGGAGAAAGCTCGCGCGGCCGACGACTGGCCCGCCTTCCAGCCCTTTATGGAAGAAGTTTATTCGCTTCGCAAACAAGAGGCCGAGCTAATTCGCGGCGAGGATCAGTCGCTCTACGATGCGCTCTTGAGCGACTACGAGGAAGGAGCATGCACGGCGGAACTAACGGACATCTTTACCGAACTGCGCGAAGGCTTAGTAAAGTTGGTAGCCGCATTGGCAGAGGCTCCGAATCGGCCTTCGGGCGATTCATGGAAGCGCAGCGTGGGTGTGGCCCAGCAGCGTGAAGTTAGCAAATGGGTGGCCGAAAAGATCGGCTATAGTTTCGATCGTGGGCGTCTGGACGAGACATCCCATCCATTTTGCACGACGCTTGGGCCCAATGATTGCAGGATTCTGACGCGCTACCACGCAGACTATTTTCCCACCGCCTTTTACGGAACCTTGCATGAAGCAGGGCATGGGCTCTACGAGCAAGGCTTGCCGACCGAGTGGTATGGTCTGCCCCCAGGAAAATATGCAAGTCTGGGAGTGCATGAATCGCAGTCTCGGATCTGGGAGAACTTCGTTGGCCGCAGCCAATCCTTCTGGCGCTGGTGTTTTCCTGAAGTCCAAAGTCGAATCTCGGGTGCGTGGAGTGATCTCGACGCAGAGCAAATTTATCGCGATGCAAATCTAGTGGAGCCAAGTTTGATTCGAGTCGAAGCCGATGAGGTGACATACAATTTGCACATCTTGATTCGTTTCGAAATCGAGCAAGCTCTGATCCGTGGAGACTTGACTGTTGCCGATGCTCCTGATGCTTGGAATGAGCGCTACGAGCATTACTTGGGCATCAAACCTCCATCGGCCAAAGACGGGATTCTACAGGACGTGCACTGGAGCGCAGGTTTGGTCGGCTATTTCCCAACGTATACGCTCGGCAATCTGTATGGGGCTCAACTGATGCAAAGTGCCGCATCGGAAATTGGAGGATTGGAAACCCTTTACGCTGCTGGCAATTTCTCTCCATTACTTAACTGGCTGCGCGAGAAAGTGCATGCCCATGGTTTTTGCCAACATCCCAGCCAGCTCATAGAAAACGCCACCGGTCAAAAGCTCTCCGCTCAACCGCTGCTAGACTATCTTCATGGAAAGCTGGAACCCATCTACGGGCTGTAAGCTCGCAATTCAAAGCTGTGTGTCCAACAAAAAAGGCTACTCGAACGAGTAGCCAGGCGGGAGATTTTGCGGATTTGATTTGAAGTGCTAGACGGTGGCGGCTTGTTTTTCGTAGCCTAGTTCCTGTATGACTTGCAACATTTCTTCAAAAGTAATGTAGCGTCGCCGGTTTTGGATTTTATAGGCGTCAATTGCTTCGGCGAGCTCTCGTGCATCGGGGCTCAGGCTTGAATGCGAGTTGGTGAACTGTCGTCGTTCGACGCCCGGTGCGTTTCCGGAACCAACGGAACGTCGGTCGACAAAGTCTTGAGGCTGTCCATCTTGAAATGTGGCCATAGGTTGCCTTTCCTCTTGTGAGCACCGATGAAGTGGAATCGGCCAAACTGCATAGTTTGCCGTGAATGCAAATCTTGCTTGGAAAAGAAGCGATTTCATGAGTGCGGGAGGCTATTTCGCGGCACTTGGAGACAGGAATCTCGACCTCTTCCTGTCGAAAAGTAGCTCGCTATCCCGGGTGGGGCAAACAAGATTCGATTAATTCCTGCCCTGATTCTCACGCCTGGGGAGCATTGGACCGGTTACCAACCCTCCAGGGAGTCTTGTATGCGGTTGATCGAAAGCTTGCTGAAGAGTTAGGGCTTGCGGGTTTTGCGGGTTGTTCTGGAGGGCTCTGCCAAGGCAGATGCGCGCATCGGCAAGGTTTCCTTTTGCATACTGAAGTTGGGCCAAGTCCAAAAGCAGATCGCAGTCTTCATCGGCGCAAAGCATGGCTTCTTTGAGGCATCGACCTGCATCTGCGGGCTGGTCTAAATCTGCAAGCGCTTGACCTTTGAGCATCCAAGCTCGGGCTGGAATGGATTCAAGTTGGCTGTCGGCCAACCATTCTATTGTTGCCAATGCTCTTTGCGGCTTGCCCAAATCGCGGTAGATATCTGCGACGGCAATCCGGGCTTTTACATTGTTGGGATTGTAGATTAAAGCCCGTTGATAACAGTCCATTGCATCTTGGTTGCGTCCTTCTTCACGGCGAATGCGTCCTTGAAGAGCCCAAGCGCCTTCGTGCTGTCGGTTTTCTCGCAAAACCAATTCGGCTTGTTGCAGCGCCTTCGGCAGGTTTCCTAGTTCGAGATGCATTTCGCCCAAACGAACGAGCAAATCGGGATTGTCGCCACTCAGTTCAATTGCGGCTTGCTGGTGCTGAATTGCTTCCTCGCGTTTTCCCGCTCGCCATAGGACTTCAGCCATTCCCCATTGCGCCCGTTCGTCGGCTGGACTGAGAAGTAGAGCTTCTTCAAATACAGGCGAAGCCTCCGCATAGTGTTCTTGCTGCAGTAGGGCCGCGCCGCGGAGCGATAGTTGTCGTGCTGCCCCAAGGTTGCGTGCGTCACGGCCACGGCGCAGCGTCCTACATCCTGAGCCAAAGCACAGGCATAGAGCTAAAACCAGCAGCATGATTTGACGCTTCAAACTCTTTCTCAGCAGACTTTTCGGTCCCTGTCCTCAGCTTTAGAATGAGAGCCGAAAAGGACCTTCCCTACTTCGCGACGAAAATCGAAACCCAACTTTGTTTCTTAGCGAATTTGGCCGCCTCGCCGGAAGGTCGGCTGGGGGATGTCGGGAATTGATCAGTTAAAACGGCATATTCAGCCTTACCCAGGATTTATAGCGACGATCCGTGGGTCGGCTTTGCTAGCATTCTGCGGAACTAAGCCCTGACAAGACTCACTAGCGAATGGAAATCAAAGAGGGGACGACCAAGCGAACCTCTCAAAGGAAAAGTCATGCCAAAACAATATGAGAACTTTGGGCTCTCGTTTATGTATCCCGACAATTGGACCTGCGATGAGGAGCTGGATTCGCAGACGGTGATGGTCGAGAGTCCCGAAGGTGCATTTCTATCGGTCACCGATGTGGGCGAGGACATGCAGGATGCCATTTCCCAAGCCAAGGAGGCCATGGAGGCGGACTACGATGAAATCGAAGAAGAACCCCTGCAACGCGACTTGGCAGGAAACAAGCTGGAAGGTGTTTCTCTGAGTTTTGTTTATTTGGATCTGATTGTGCGAGCACATCTTGTTGAACTAGAGCACGCGGGCCATCGCTACTTTCTGCAGATTCAGGCGGAAGACCGCGATATGACCAAGTTGGAGCAAGTCTTTGACGCAATCCTACTTTCTATTTGTCAGGGCGGGGCGAAGGAGCAGGCTTAGGTCTACGATTCGATGCGTGAAATCAGAGTCAGATTACGCGCTGTTTCAACTTACCCTAGCGGGGAATGCCCGACTCTCGCGACCAAAGCAAGCTTCGGTGCCCGGAACCTGCTGCGCAAGAGTCTGTAAGTGTAGGAGTGTTACACAAATGTTCAGGAAGAACCCTCTCCGGCCCTGATAGGCCGACTCTCCCTCGAGAACCTGCTGCGCAGGAGGGAGAGTAAGTAAAACCGTTCCGTTCGAACCATTTAGCGCACAAAAAAGGCGCTGCCGTTTGGCAGTGCCCTTGGGTGAAACTTTGAAAACCGTCTCGTTCAGAAGCAGTTTCGTCAAGCTAATAGCGAAGACGCACTAGCTATTCGAACTCGTCTTGATCTGGATTTTCGTTGGTTGTTGCTTTTCGATTTTTGGAAGTTCGATAACCAGAACTCCCTGGTCGTAACTCGCTTCAATTTTTTCCACGTCGACATCGCTGGGTAGTGCTAAGACTCGGTGGAAGTTGCCAAAGCTTCGCTCGATGCGATGGAATTTCGCCTGCTCGGTTTCTTCACGTGTTCTCGAACCGGAAATGCTAAGTTTCCCTTCATGCATTTCAATCTTGACCTCGTCCGGATTGATTCCCGGAAGGTCTAGAGAAACGGTAAAGCCTTGATCTGTTTCATAGACATCCAACGATGGCACAAATTTGTCTTGGCTGGAAGGACGCAGGACAGAACCGACGGTTCGTCCTAGAAGTGAGTCAAAGACGCGTTCCATATCTTGCGAAAACTCATCCAGTGGTCCGCATGAGTTGCTGTCGCATTTGCCACTACGTACTTTCATGATTCTTCTCCTGTTTATCGAGGCCGATAACTGCGTATTGATGATTGAATCACACATCCGCGCATCGGTTTATGGGGATGCACATAAAAGTTCATTCGATTTAGGCGCCAAAATCTTGCGAACTTTACAACTGCTTCTTGGTGAATCCGAGTTGACTGCCAACTTGGCAGCAGTTGTTTTTGCTGAAAAGAAGTAGTTGCAAGAGGCGTGCCAAAAGTGCGAAAGCGTTTTTGCGAAGGGGCAAAATGCTATTCAAAGCCAAGTTTTTTCAGGAGCTGGGCAAGGTAGCTGAGTTTTTGGACTTCATGCAAACTCAGGGTTTTCGCCAGTGATTCGATGCGTTTTTGCGCCTCGGGCAATTCTGTTTCGGATTCTACAAGCAGCTCGATTTCGGCGAAGGTGCCAAGTTCGCGCACTTCGTCCAGTGTCACGACAAAACCGTCAAATTCGGAAACGCCCGGAGTCGCAATAAAGTTTTGCCGCCGTTTGCTTACTTCGGGAAGTGCTTCAAATCCTAAATGTCCAATCATGGTTTTCCACTGCTCAAAGTCTTGAGCAACGAGCCCAAGTTCGATTTCTGGACGCGTCTTCACTTCTGCTTCGAGACGCTTGCCTTTGTAGGTAACGCAGAGTTCATCGTTGACTCGGCGCAGTCGAAAGGCTTCATCTGTCGCTCGGAAATCACGACAAGGATGCCGGAAATATAGATCGCAATGCTGTTCTTCGCTGCTTGCTTGAAAACCCGCATCTTGAAGTCGCGTAAGAAATTCAGCTGCGTCTGACAGGAAGTATTTTTGCTCCACTTCCCAGCCCTGATTGGGTTGGTTCGATGCTGGCATCCTGAGTGTCCTTTAACAGAGTTGCTTCTTGAGCATAATAACGAGGGTCTTCGTGCGTTCATTGGCGTCACGATTTCGTTCATTCTGCAAACAATTCAAATTCTGCATAGGTTGTGCAATGAAGAGTAAGTTATTGCATACCGCCAATTTGATCGTGTTAGGCTTCGGCATCTTCATGCTGATCGGCCTCGTCACTCTGGCTTTCATTGGACGACCACCTCGCTCAAAGATGGTGGGCGAGAAATTGCCCAGGATGGATTTGCAGCCGATGCTGAACGTCGATCAGGACTTTTCCAACGAGTCCTTGTCGGGCAAAGTAATCGTGTTGCATTTCTGGGGAACGTGGTGTCCGCCATGCATGAAGGAGTTTCCCGAATTTGAAAAGCTCTGCTCCGAGTTCATGGATAATTCGTCGGTTCGCATCCTTTCTGTTTCTTGCTCCCAAGGTGCTGAGTTAGACCTAGATGGCTTGCAGCAGAAAACGGAACGCTTCATGGCCAAGTATGAGACACCGATCCCGACTTATAGCGATGGTGCCGCGATGTCGCGTCAGCAGCTGGCCATGCTCTCGTCGAACGGTTCGTTTGGTTATCCTACGACGTTGCTAGTCGGACGTGACGGGAAGATTGTCGAGGCTATAAGCGGCTATTATCCTGGCGAAATGGAAGGGTTGGTGGATCTGCTTCGAGCAGAGCTCTAGGTTTGCGAAAAATCATCTAAAGGTATTTAGGAGTAAGAATTGATTCGCTGGATTGTGATCGTCGCTGCGTTGCTTGGATTCTTGAGTGTTTTGGTCGGAGCATTTGGCGCCCATGGTATGGAATCTCAATTGGAAGGCCAAGGCTTCTCGGCGGAAGATATTGCGAAGAAGATAGATCAATGCGAAGTAGCGGTGCGTTACCAAATGTTCCACGTACTGGCAATTCTCGCTCTGGGTTTAATGGGCCAGGATGCTTGCCCGAAGAAACGCGTTGTTGCAACCGTGTTCTTTCTGCTTGGCATCACGGCTTTCAGCGGTGGGTTGTACAGCATGGTTTTTCTCGATCTGATGGGGCACTGGTCCATTGTTCCCCTTGGTGGCCTGTGCTTTATGGTCGGCTGGATTTGTTTGATTCTGGTCGGGCTTGATAAGTCGATGCTGGAAACGCAAGGTTCTGGCGAAGTGGCGGGCTAACGCGGGTATGTCAGAACGCGAGCCTCTTGACTCTCTGGCCAAGCACTTGCCAGCCTTTGTATTGGCAGGTGGGCGTTCGCGAAGATTCGGCGAGCAGAGTGCGGAAGCGGCGGAAAATGAGGTCGACAAAGCGCGAATTCTGATCGACGGCGAGGTTCAGATTCGCAGACTCCTTGACCAATTGGTGACGACTGGTCACGCAGTGCAAATAGTTGCAGATCGCATGGATCGCTACCAAGAGTTTGGGATTGAGTCCTTGGTCGACGAGATTCCGGGCAGTGGTCCCATGTCCGCCCTACTGACCTGTCTGCATCAGCGCTTGGAATCGGATGGTGAAGGTTGGATTCTGCTTACCAGCTGCGATCAGCTCTATTGGTCGGCTAATTGGACACAGGCTTTTTGTACGGAAATCGAGTCTTTGGGCGACGCCGATTTGGAGGCGATCTGCACACCGCAAGCGGGTTCGTCGACCAATTCTCCGGTGCAGCCAATCCCTGCTGTTTTCCATACTCGATTCAGAATACGATTATCCGAGCAATTGAGTTTGGGGGAAAGATCGCTGCGCCGAGTCCTGGAGCGAGAACCTACGAGGGTGCATTTGCTGAAAAGTTTGGCTGCTTCGCCCGCCGAATGGTGTTTCAATACCTCAGATGAGCTTGAGGACCTTCTTGTGGCTTGGAGAAAGCTTTCGAAACCGTTTTGACGCATAATCTGATTGGAAATAGGCCTTGAGGTCGTGGCTGGTCGTTGAAATCAGGCGAGAGAACTGCCAAGCTGTGCGGATTGAATTCGGTTTTAGTGTTAACTTCCCAGGCATCCCTAAGCATGCAACGCCTTACTTTCTTTGCGCTCTTGTTTCTATTTGCTTCCTCTTTTGCGTTGCACGTCGCTCGGGCGCAGGATATTGACCTCAAGCTGCGTTATCAGGTCCCCATCGCTGAGGAATCAGAACGCTTTCATCGTCTGCTGCGAGAAGAGACTTGGCAACCAAGTAGAACCGCGGTCATCGTGTGTGACATGTGGGATTCGCATCACTGCGTCAACGCCGTCCGCCGTGTTGCCCAGCTGACGCCGCGTATCGATCAGTTCTGCCGCAGTCTGCGCGGGCGGGGCGTGACGATCATTCATGCTCCGAGCAGTTGCATGAAAGCGTACGAGAAGAATTTGGCGCGAAATCGAACTTTGGCAGTTCCTTCAGCGGCGGATTATCCGGAGGATATTGCTAGCTGGTGCGATCAGGTTCCTTCAGAAGAAGCGGCGGCGTATCCAGTCGACCAATCTGAAGGTGGCGAAGATGATGACGCCTTGGATCACAGGCAATGGGCAGAACGATTGGCGGCGATCGGTCGGAATCCAAGATCGCCATGGTTGGCTCAGGTTGCCGGGATCTTCATTGATGAAAAGCAAGATTTCATCAGCGACAGTGGCAAAGAGATTTGGAACGTGTTGCAATCCAAGGAGATTCAGAATGTAGTTCTTGTTGGCGTGCACACCAATATGTGCGTGCTGGGACGACCATTTGGCTTGCGTCGCTTGGCCGCCGCTGGAAAAAACGTTGTGCTTTGCCGCGATTTAACAGACACGATGTACAACCCTGAGGCATGGCCTTATGCAAGTCACTTCACGGGAACAGACTTGGTGGTAAGTCACATTGAGAAGTATGTTTGTCCTACGATTGCTAGCGATCAAGTGCTGGGCTCAGAGCCTTTACGGTTTGCCAAGGATCTTCGTCCAAGGTTGTTGATGATCGTGGCCGAGGATGAGTATGAGACGGAAGTGACTTTGCCCAAATTTGCTGCCAAGCATTTGTCGCGGAGTTTTAGTGTCTCGGTTGTTCATGGTAGTGAGGAAGAAAGGCATCGTATTCCCGGCATTGAGCACGCACTGAGCGATGCAGATGCAATTCTAGTTAGCGTTCGCCGCAGAGCACTGGATAAAGCCAATATGCTGGCGATTGAACAGTTTGTGCGCTCGGGCAAGCCCGTCATTGGTATTCGTACTGCTAGTCATGCATTTTCCTTGCGAGATAAGCCTACGCCCCAAGGTAAAGCAGTCTGGAAGGATTTTGATGCTCAGGTTTTTGGCGGAAGCTATGCTGGGCACTATGGAAACAATTTAGTGTCGACAGTTTCCCTTGCCGCTTCCAGCACTTCCCATTTGATACTTGATGCGACGGACTCGCAGGCCATTCAACCGGGAGGTTCGCTCTATCGAACGGCCCCGTTAGCAGAAGGTGCGCTACCTTTGCTGATGGGAACCGTGGAAAACGAGCCCAGCCATCCGCTGGCTTGGACATTCATCCGCAGCGATGGCGGGAGATCCTTTTACACTTCGCTCGGTCACAAAGTTGATTTTGAGCAACCCGCTTTTGAAACCTTGCTCGCCGCCGGTATCCATTGGGCATGCGGCTTAGAGCCTTATTCGCAGAGCGAAATCGAGAAGCAAAATGCGCGCTACGCCGCGGGCTCTGGGAAACAACGATAGCGTCGATTCCTCATCGGCTATGCATGGACTTCTTCGCCGATGGTTGCCGCCTCTTTCTCTTCCCTTCGAAACGGACGCATGTACCACGCATGAAAGCGTTTCAGCACACGGTTGAGATCCTGTGCTAGCAGCAGAGAGCAGGGGATGAGGTAAAGTGTGACCATGGTTGCAAATAACACTCCGAAAGCCAGTGAGACCGCCATCGGGATCAAGAATTGGGCTTGGAGTGAACGTTCCATCATGAGAGGCAGTAAACCAGCGAAGGTTGTTACCGAGGTTAACATGATCGGACGAAATCGTTTGACACCCGCTTCCAGTGCTGCGACGCGTAGCGATTTTCCTTCTCGCCTTTGCCTATTCACATAATCAACCATCACGAGCGTATCGTTGACGCAAATTCCCGCCAAAGCAAGCATCCCAAAAACGCTGAGATAGGAAGGCGTCAAGTCCATGATGATGTGACCAAGCAACGCTCCAATCATAGCGAATGGGACCGCCAGCATCACGAAGAATGGTTGTACAATGGATTTCAGCGGAATGGATAGCATGCCGTAGAGAGTGAAGAAAAGCAGAACGGCTCCGACGATCGTCTGCTTCTGCGTTTCCTCAGCTTCGGCCACGAATCCAGTAAACTGATAGGAGAGGTTATTCTCACGGCAGAGTTTGTCGAGCTTCGGTTTCAGGTCCTTCGAGATCCCAATAATGTCGACCGTTTCGTCGACTGGCTGACCACCGCAACGGATGACTTCAGCGCCGTCATTGCGTTCGACAAAAGAGGGAGCTTTAGTAAACTCGACGTTGGCAACGGTTTGTAATGGTACATTGGCACCGCGTGGAGTTCGGATCTTCAGTTTGTCTAGCGTATGCAGAGACTCACGCTGTTCCTTTGGGAGTCGGACCATTACCCGGATATCGTGCACCCCGCGCTGGACACGTTGTGCTTCTTCCCCAAAAAAGGCTTGACGGATCTGCTGAGCCAACATGGCTTGGTTCAACCCAAGTTCTGCCGCGCGAGGTTTTAGGCTCAGTTCCAATTCGTCCTGGCCATAGTTCACTCGAGCCCACGCGTTGCTGACTCCCTCGTAGCTTTCGAGCATTTCCTTGATCTGCTCCGCTACCTTGGCTTTTTCAGGTGAGGTGGGGCCACGCAGTTCTAGATTGAGGTACTCTTCGTCCTCGTCGTCATTGCGATCAAGATTGGTTTCGGCATAAATACGAAAGCTGGTTGCCTCCGGAATTTTACCGACCAGCTCAGTCCAGCGTTTCGCTATTTCGCTATTTTTGGGCCCAGGTTCGCTGCGCAGGTCTGGAGATAGAATCTCCACGGACAAATATCCGCGTGTTCTATCAAAGTCCCGCGATGGACTGCGAGCCCCGACAGTACGTGACACATTGAGGATGAGTGATTCACCAGTGCCAGGATCACGAAACTCGTCACGAAGTTGCTCGACTGCCCAAAGGATGCGGTCCATGTATTTCGTGGTCGTCTCCAGTGTGGTGCTATCGGGGAGATCAAGCATTGCTGTAATCCGTTGGCGATCGACGGATGGGAAGGAAACGAAACCCAGTCGACCGCCCATGCAGTAGCCGAACATGGCCAAGGCGCCAGCGCAAAAAGTAGCGGTAACTGCGGCTCGGTTGCGAACTGCGAACTTCAGTGTTGGTTGATAAACGCGAACAATAAAGCCTTCGAGCCCTCCAGCGACACGATCTTGCATACGTGAAAAGTAGCCCCGCCGCGGGTTCGCACTGAGATGCTTTAGATGGGCAGGAAGGATGAATTTGGACTCGATCAAAGAGAAAAGTAAAACTGGCGCAACTACCGGAGGGATCTGCTGAGCGAAGTCTCCCCAGGTACCGTCGAAGAACAGTAAGGGGATGAAGGCAACCATCGTTGTTAGAGCCCCAAAGGTCACCGGTGTGGCGACTTCGTGTGTTCCTTCAATGGCCGCTTCAGTTGGCGGCATACCCTCTTTGATTTTTGAGTAAACGTTTTCGCCAGTGACGATCGCATCGTCCACGACGATACCGAGCACGATGATGAATCCGAAGAGGCTCATCACGTTGGCAGTAATGCCCATATAAGGCATGAAGATAATTCCTCCCGCGAATCCGACGGGTATGCCAACTACGATCCAGAAGGCGAGGCCCGGACGCAAAAAGAGCCCGAGCACGACCATGACCAGGATGCTCCCCTGGAGAATGGAAGTCATCAAGGTGTTCAATCGGCCTCGAATGGATGTCGATTCGTCATCCCAAACGAAGAGTTTGATTCCCTGGGGGAAAAGTTCGTCAGAACGGGAGACGTAGTCGTTTATTTGATTCGAAATCTCAATCGCACTTTCATTACCCGTCCTCATGACTTCGACAAATAATGCTGGTCGTCCATTGAACTCAACTCGTTTCTCGCCGTCTTCGAAATCATCACGCACTTTGGCCACATCGCCTACGCGCAGTTGCGAACCGCCAGCGGAGCGAATGGGAATGTCTTCAAATTCGCGTTGTGAGTAGGCTTGGCCACGTGTGCGGACAATAAAGCTTCCACTATCGCTGTCGATTGCGCCGGCGGGCAGGTCGATTGAAAATCGCCGAACGGCATCGGCCAGATCTTGGAAGGAAAGTCCGTAGGACTCAAGTTTGGCCGCGTCGGCTTCTATGGATATTTCTTGTCGGCGATCGCCGCGTACTTCCGCACGACTAACGCCGGGCAGTTCCAATACATCTTCGTAGACTTTGCGAGCCACACGACCTAGCTCATGAGCCGTTAGATCTCCAGTGACAGCGATGTTCAGGACTTCAAAGTAACTGGTGGAATCCGGAATGAAGATTCGCGGTCGCTCGGTTTCGTCGGGAAAGGTGTTGATGGTGTCCACACGGCCTTTGACATCGTCGAGCAACTCACGAAGGTTGACACCTGATTTGGCACGCAGATAAAAACGTGCCTCGCCGCGCCAAGCGTCAGCGTTGAGTTGGTGTATGCCGTTGACCCCTTCTAGTGCTTCCTCGATAGGAATCAAAACGGCACGCTCGATATCTTTGGCTGTGCCGCCGCGATAATTCATGGTGATCATCACCGTGTTCCAGCTGAGAGCAGGCGTGACTTCCAGCGGAATGCGATAGAGCGCAGTATGAATTCCGGCAACCAAAATGCCGAGCATCATGAAATTCGCGGCGATGCTATTCTTCGTAAACCAAGCAATCATGGTGACTCGGTCTGGCCTTGCTAGTTGGTAACCGTTGCGTTGTCCGACTGAGAAGATTCCGAGGCAGCAAGTTCGATATCAGGGATGATCTCGACTTTCGCTCCCTCGGGTGCATAAACCAAGCTGGTGGTTGAAAGCAGGTTACCATCGGCAATGCTCAGATCTCGAACGATCACATGGTTTTCATCGGACCAAACAGCATCGATAGTTCGAGAGGAGATCGTCAGTTCTTCGGAATTGACAAGATAGATTTGATCCAACTGCCTGACCGAAGCTCGGGGAATAGCAATTACATTGCTGAGTGAGTCACCAGGAATCTCAGCCTTGATTGGTTGGCCGATTCGCAACGGCGCTTTGCCCGATTTCAGGCCAAAGGGATCTTTGATGCGTGCAATTGCAAAGAGTTCTAATGAGTTGGCATCGAGCGTTCCTTCGGTACGCACAATTTTGGCGGACCACTCATGTTCGGACTCTTCATTGATGCCGTCTCGCAAGCGAATTACCAACGCCGGGTCATTTTCGCGCTCGGGCAAATCGAGGAACTTCAGTTCTTTACCCGAAACGGGCAAACGCACTTCGGCTAATTCGACGGAGAACGCGATACCAAGGGGAGTTCCAGCCGAAATGGATTGCCCAAGTCCGATAGATTTTGCTCGCAACCTGCCGTCAAAAGGAGCGTAAATCTTAGTTCGTTCAAGATCACGTTCTGCTTGTTCAACATCCGCGATTGCCGTTTCCAATGTCGCACTTGCTTGCTTGCGAGTGGCGGCGGCTTGCATGACCTCAGCCTCGGAAACGTTGTTTGACTTCAGCAACTGCTCCAAACGCTCGTAGTCCTGTTTGGCAAGTTCCAATGCGGCTTCGGCTCCGAGTTTGCGGGCCTCTACGATTGCCAGCGCGGTGCGATAGTCCGAATCGTCTATTTCGATCAACAGGTCGCCATGGCTAAAGAAAGAGCCGACTTCGAACTGCGGACTAATGGACGTCACACGACCTGAGACTTCGGCACTGAAAGCAACTTCATTGACCGGCTGGATGATTCCGTTTGTCTCAATGACAATGTCAAAGTCAGTTATGTGCAGCTCTTCGACGTTGGTGCGAATGAGATTCTTCTTCTCATCCTCCTTCTTCTCTTCGCCAACTTCAACGGAAAGAACAAGGTAGGCATAGCCACCCAACGCCAGAATCCCGCATGGGATTAGCACTCGGCAGAGAATTCCGATTCCATGGAGCAATTTGGAGGTGAAGGACTTGGCTTCCAAGGGATTTCTTTACGGCGTTAGGATAGGTCCAGGGCAGATCTATCGAAGGACTATAAGTCCGAATCAATAGCTGCGATCCTAACTCACATCACGGATGGTGTACGCAAGGGCTGCGAAGGCGAGGCGGGGTTTCGGTTTCTTGCTGACAAAGGATGGGCGAAGTGTCAGCACGAACTCAGGGGATTTCTATCTACCTGCCTAAGCATAATTCATATCGCCAATTTTCGGGACTAGTAGCGATTACTTTTTGGAGAGTTCAGGATATACCAAGGGCGTTTTCAGGTAGCTCGATTCAGGATGAATGTTCCGAACAGAGGGCTGAATTTGACTGCTGAGATTGACAATTAGGGGGAATATTTCGACTTGCGCGGTCACTCCCAAGCATAGAAAGGCCATGGGCCGCATCCTGAATCGCCAGCGGGAAGTCGCACAAACCCAACGCTTCGGGCCAGCGACACGAGATCGCCAGAGCCCTTCGAAGCGGCTAGTCGCAATTTGCCATCGGCTCCCGCCTCGACCAACCGGTACCAGACCAGATGCAGGCTTCGGTCGTCGGATTCCTCAAGAGTGACTTCGGGTGGAGTTACCAGAATTGGTTTTAGGCCGGCCATTTTGCGCAGCAAGGGAAGTCCGATGACTCGGGAGGTGACTGCGACGCTAACGGGGTTGCCGGGCAGCCCAAGGATCAGCTTGCCGTCTCGAGCGGCGCCGAGAACCGGCCGTCCAGGACGCAGTGGCAAGCGATGAAAATGAATCTCGCCGCCAATAGATTCAACGGCTTTCGGTACATAGTCTGTGTCCCCCATCGAGACGCCGCCGGTAAGAATGATCGCGTCGACTCGCTGTAACTGTTCCTTTAACGTTGCTTGGACCTGTTCCAACGTGTCACCCACGTGCTGAACCTCAGTTACCTCAGCCCAAGGTAGCTGGGCAAGCCAAGCTTTTAAGGTTGGGCCATTGGAATCGCGAATCTGCCAGTCTTCAACCGGTTCTCCCGGTTGAGCTAGCTCGTCTCCAGTGTTTAGTATTGCAATTCGAACTTTGTTAAGAACAGAAACGCGGGGAGTTCCAAAGCTTGCTAGGGCCGCTATCGCAGCTGAGTCAACGTATGTGCCTTTTGCGATGATCGTGTCGCCTGCCAGAGAGTTTTCACCGCGTCGCCGGATGTTGGCTCCTTTCGCAATCTGGTC
>JBCCEO010000050.1:0-19391 GCA_039030255.1 Planctomycetota bacterium
GTTGCCTGAAACTAGTAGATGATTGATCACCAGAAACAATTTTTAAATATCTCTACGTAACACTGATAGATCACAGTGCGATTGACAGTCACGCAGTTCTCGCATCGACGACAAAAAAGCAAATTGTAATGGCTCCTTTCGCAATCTGGTCGACCGGAATTCGTACTTGGATCTGTGATTCAAGTTCCAAAGTGTCCTCGCGTTTGATCACACACTCTGCAGCATCAGGTACTGGAGCACCTGTGAATATTCGAACGGCGCCCCCAGCTGGTAGCTCCGTCGCTGCGTGTCCAGCCGCGCAGGTCGAAGCGACAGCAATTTTTGGGTCCTTAATAATATCCTGCATTCTGAGTGCATAGCCGTCCATGGCGGAGACGTCGAGTGCGGGCGAGTCGCGGTCGGCGAGAAGGTCTTCCGCAAGTACACGACCAGCGGCCGAGTGAATCGTAATGGACTCCGCTGGTAGTACTTCGAGCTCGTCGGCAAGCTGTTGGATTGCAGCTTGAATGCTAGAAACAATCGGAAGCGTCATCCCGGATCTCTCTCAAGGGCAAATGGAAGGAAAAGTTGTCGGGCTACTGCACATGCTCGGGCATAGCGACCAAGCTTTGTTTCGGATCCACAATCGCGCAGCGAAATACTTTGTCCGTACCGGCCGCTCCGACCACTCCATCTTTGTTGATGGCGACGAAATTGACGCTTAGTTCCGATGGCGGCTTCTTTTCACCGCTGGCGATTCTGCGGATGGCGGCAATACAGGCATCAGTGGGCGACTTGCCCTGTCGCATGTATTCGACAATCAAAAAGGAGCCGCAATAGCGCATGATGTTTTCGCCGACACCTGTGGCACCAGCTGCGCCAACTTCTCCATCGACGTACAGTCCTGAACCGATGATGGGACTGTCCCCTACGCGGCCAGGCAGTTTGAAAGCAAGTCCGCTCGTGGAACAACCGCCAACGACGGTCGACTCGTTGTCGACTCCGAGTAGAGCGATGGTGTCGTGATTTTCTGGCCCGGGCGAGATGCTCTGTTCTTTTTGTGCTTTCCATTTTTCCCAAGCAGCGCGGGCTCCCGGAGTTAGCATTTCACGGGGTTGGAATCCGTTGCGGGCCGCGAAGGCCGCGGCATCTTCGCCGGCCAGCATAACGTGTTTGGTTGTTTCCATCACGCGGCGAGCCACGCTAACCGGGTTGGGATAGCCTTCTAGTGCTGCTACCGAACCAGCTTTCTGAGTAGCTCCGTCCATAAAGCAAGCGTCTAGTTGAACCACGCCTTCCGCGTTGGGATTGCCGCCGTATCCAACACTACGATTACTTTCGTCCAGTTCGGTTACATTAATGCCGCGTTCGACAGCATCCTTGAGACTTCCGCCTTGGGATAGCACGGTTCGCGATTTTTCACAGGCGACTTGTCCAAACTTCCAGGTAGCAATGAAAGTCGATTTTGAGAATTTATCTTCGACATTGCGAATTGACTGTGGCTCGTCCTTTGGGTCCTGCGCTCGCCCGTCGGCAGGCGTGGAATTTGCTAGAACAGGAGCACCCGCGCCAGCAATGAGGATAGAAGTTTGAATTGCGGTTCGACGTTTCATTTTTCGGTGTAGTGCAAAAATGGAGATAGGACTAAAACCAAGCCGGATTGCCAAGCGGTATCTTACTCGCGAATCTTCGGCTCGCCGAGCAGATTCAATACGACCTCTGGGGATTCAACAAGTTTTGCCGGACGAGGCATAGATTCTCAAGTGAGTATGACGCCTTCAGCAGTTGGATTTGGGTCCTTTATGACGCTGAAATCCGAAGGATTGGAATACGAAAAGATCGGATGGAAATGAACCTGGACTCTGCGGCATTGGATCAAACACTGGAGAGTTTGAAATCGTCAGGATTTTGCTGCCTCCCTGCGATACTTGATTCCAATGAGGTGATTCGAATCATCGAGCAACTGGAGCTCGTGTTGACGGCGCAATCCGAAGGCGTGCTTACAAGTCGTGATTCGGCCTATGGAGTACGAAACTTGTTGCAGCTCTGGCCCGAGGTCGTAAGTCTGCTACAAGAACCCGTCCTTCTTAGCTTTTTGCGGTCTGTTTTAGGGCCCAACTTTGGACTCGTTCGCGTTCTGTTCTTCGATAAACCACCGGGACGCTCTTGGACCTTGCCCTGGCATCGAGATCGGACAATTGCGGTTCGCTCTCACGAAGAAGTCCCAGCCGGTTTCAGTAACCCGACGACCAAGGCTGGGCTTCCGCATTTGGTTGCGCCCGAAGAACTTTTGAACCAAATGCTTACGCTGCGGTTTTCCTTGGATCCGATGACAGAAGAAAACGGACCTCTGGTTGTTATTCCTGCTTCGCATCAGAGTAAGCACTCGGCCGATAGTGAATTGGCTCAAATGGTCGACTCCATGCACACGGTATTCTGTGAAGCGGGTGATGTATTTGTGATGCGACCCCTTCTGGCACACAGCAGCTTGAAGTCTAAACCAGAAACAGCGCTACGACGCCGCGTTCTACACTTCGAAATTAGCGGCTGCCCGGAACTGCCTGGGAAGCTGCAGTGGCAGGAATATTATTCCCTGGGCTGAGAAAGCTAGGTCGGAACCTCCTCCGACCGGCTAGCGTCGGCGCTCCAAAAGGAGATAATCGCCTTTTGGACATGTTGCATCTGCGCAGGTTCAATCTGGATTTTGACCGTCAACATATGGATCAAGTTGGAAGTGCTTTATGAATAGTTCAGTCAATCCTGAGGATTCTGGCTCTGAGGATGGCTCCAAAGCAGAGCGTCTGAACTTTATTGAACAAGAAATCGAGAAGGATTTTGCTCTTCCAAAATTGGAAGGCAAGTCCCTGACGACGCGTTTTCCGCCTGAGCCTAATGGGTATTTGCACATCGGTCACGCCAAGGCTATTTGCTTAAATTTTGGCTTGTCGAAAAAGTATGGTGGCAAGACGAATTTGCGATTCGATGACACGAATCCAAGCAAGGAAGAGCAAGAGTACGTCGACTCGATTCAGGAGGATGTACGTTGGCTTGGCTTTGAGTGGGACGACATCTATTTCGCGTCGGACTATTTCGACCAACTCTACGACTGGGCCGTCAAGCTAATCCAAGAGGGCAAAGCCTATGTCTGCGATTTGACACCTGAACAAACACGCGAGTATCGTGGCACTTTGACAAGTCCCGGCAAGGACAGCCCATTTCGAGAGCGTAGCATCGCTGAGAATCTCGATCTGTTTGAGCGTATGAAAAACGGCGAGTTCCAAGATGGAAGTCGTACGTTACGAGCCAAAATTGACATGGCCGCACCCAATGTCAACTTGCGTGATCCAGTCATGTATCGAGTCTTGCATTCGCACCACCACCGAACGGGTGACAAGTGGTGTATCTACCCGATGTACGATTGGGCTCATGGTCAAAGTGATTCGATTGAAGGCATCACGCATTCCATTTGTACTTTGGAGTTTGAAGACCACCGTCCGCTCTACAACTGGTTCTGCGAAAATCTGGAGATTTGGCACCCCAGGCAGATTGAATTTGCGCGCTTGAACCTTTCCTACACGGTAATGAGCAAACGCAAGTTGCTGCAGCTAGTTCAGGAGAAGTACGTTGAGGGTTGGAACGATCCGCGCATGCCAACCATCAGCGGTTTTCGTCGCCGCGGTTACACTCCGGAGAGTTTGCGTAATTTCTGTGAGCAAATTGGTGTAGCGAAGTTTTACAGTACGATCGACGTGGCGAGGTTGGAAGCCTGTATCCGTGAGCATCTGAATAAAGTTGCGAACCGCACTATGGCTGTGCTCGATCCGCTGAAAGTCGTTTTGACCAACTATCCTGAAGATCAAGTTGAAATGATGGAGGCGGTCAACAATCCTGAGGATGAGTCGGCTGGCAAGAGAGAACTTCCCTTCAGCCGAGAACTCTATATTGAGCGCGCGGACTTTATGGAGGAGGCACCACGCAAGTTCTTCCGACTAAAACCAGGCGGAGAAGTACGGTTGCGCTACGGATATATCATCAAGTGCGAGGAAGTTATCAAGGATCCCGACTCGGGCGAAGTGGTTGAACTGCGCTGCACCTATGATCCGGAGACGCGGAGCGGAATGGAAGTTGCCCGCAAGGTGAAGGGAACAATCCACTGGGTCAGTGCTGACCATGCTTACGATGCGACAGTTCGACTTTACGATCGGTTGTTTCTATCGGAAAGTCCTGAAGCGGCTGAGGAAGGAAAGACCTTTTTGGACAACCTCAATCCCGACAGTTTGAAGTCCATCACCGCAAAGCTGGAGCCTTCTTTGAAAGAACTGTCTCCTGGTACTCGAGTTCAATTCGAGCGCAACGGTTACTTTTGCGTTGACACAGAAGACTCCAAGGAAGGCGAACCCGTTTTCAATCGAATTGTCACACTCCGCGATTCTTGGGCCAAAATGCAATCCAAGGGCAAAGCAGGGTAGGGTACTATTTCCCATAGGGACGATTGGTCGTCGATTGTCCGAAGCGATTCGAGTGCTGATACAATGCAATGCAGTGTTTCACACTTGAAAGCCAAGGAGTTTCTCTATGCCGCTTGGGATACGCCCAACTGTCGATTTCGCTTTCAAGAAAATCTTTGGTTCGCCCAAGAACTCTATCGCCTTAATCGGATTGCTCAACGCCATATTGCGGCTCGAGCATCCTGTTGTGCAAGTCGAGATCCTCAACCCATTTAGCTACCAAGAATTTGAGGACAACAAGTTAGTGGTGCTTGACGTCCGCTGTCGCGATTCGGCGGGACGTTGTCTGAATGTTGAAATGCAGGTCTCTGCTTATCCTGGGCTGATGGAGCGTTTAGTCTACTACGCATGCAGCATGTACGTCGACCAATTGGCCGCTGGTAGCAATTACGCAAATGCCTCACCGGCCATATCTATTTGTTTGCTCAGCCATCGCATTTTTCCAGATAGCGATCTGGCTCATCATCGCTTTGCCTTGATCGACGAGCCAAGCGGACGCAGGATTGAGAAAGGAATCGAAGTACACACGGTCGAATTGACGAAGTACAATTTGGATGCAGGAACGCTACGTGAGGCCGAGCCGCTTGAGCAGTGGGCGTTCCTTCTGCTTCGAGCTCAGGACTTTGAGGCGGCTGAATTACGTGAGCTGCTAGCAGGAGCTGCTTTTCAGTCTGCCATCGACGTGCTTGAAGTCATTTCGGCGAAAACAGAGGACAAGGATATGTACGACCAACGTGAAAAAGCCCAACGCGACTATCAATGGGCTCTCTCCGGCGCTCGCGAAGAAGGCCGCGAAGAAGGCCGCGAAGAAGGTGAAAAGTCGGCGAATATCAACACCGTCCGAATTCTCGAAGATGTTTTGGATTTGCCGATCTCGGATGTAGATAAACTTGCGGCAATGGATTCGAATTCACTGACGTCTTTGGTTGCCGAGTTGCAAGAACGTATCCGTGATCGTAAATCTTGAGCGAAGTAAACATGTTTCCGCCTGGATTCTAACGTCGAAATTCTCACTTTTGGTTTTCTATCACCGAGGCCGCGCGATGCAGCGTTTGCTTTTTGTCCTTGCCGTTTTCTGTTCCGCTGTTTTTTGTTCCATATTGGAAATTGGTCGATTAAACGCCGCGGATCGTCCCAACGTGCTGATTGTGACTGTGGATGACATGAGTTGCGATTCGGTTGGCGCTTTTGGCTGTGACTTGCCAGGAACGACGCCAAACATGGATGCTCTGGCCAAAACGGCGCTCCGATTTTCACATGCCCATGTGCAAGTCGGTAACTGCATGCCCTCGCGCAACGTGATGTGGTCTGGCCGCTTTCCGCACAACAACGGAGTGGAAGGATTTTATCAAGTCAAAGAGCCAAGCTACCAAGTGCTTTGTGACTATGCACAGCAAGCAGGTTACTACACTGCAATTCGTCATAAGATCTCGCATTCGACGCCCTACAACCCTTATCCCTGGGACTTGGAACTGGATTCTGCACCGGATGGTTCCAAGCGTCATATGAAAAATGCGGCAAGCTACGGTGATTCGGTGCGTCAAGCCATCGCAGCGGCCGAGCAGGCTGACAAGCCTTTTTGTGTGATGGTCAACATTTCGGATCCCCACAAGCCTTTCTACAGCCAAGTGAGGAACGGCAAAGATCCTCATGTTCCCAGTTTGATCTTTCAGCCAGAGCAGATTACTACACCCGGTTTCTTGCCCGAGGACGCTGCCATTAGCCAAGAACTGGCACTCTACTATTCCTCTGTACGCCGAGCGGACGATTGCTTAGGGCAAGTACTCCAGGCTTTGCGTGAGAGTGGTCACGAGCAGAAAACTTTTGTCATGTTCCTGTCCGATCATGGGATGCCGCTTCCTTTCGCCAAAACGCAGCTATACCACCACAGCACAAGAACGCCTCTCATGGTGCGTTGGCCCAAGGTAACGAAACCAGACACGATCGAAGAAAACCACATGGTGTCTGCCGTGGATTTCATTCCGACCTTGGCGGAGGTCATGCAGTTTGACGTTCCCACCGATTTGGATGGGCGGTCTTTTGCAGCCGTGCTGCGAGACGAAACTCAGGCCGATCGCAACTTTATAGTGAAAGAATACAACGAAAACTCGGGTTCAAAACGCAATCCCATGCGGGCTATTGAAACCAAAGATTATTTGTACTTGTTCAATCCTTGGTCGAACGGCAAATTGATCATGGCGACCGCTACCAACGGAACTCAAACTTGGAAACGCATGAAGAGTTTAGCGTCAAGTGATCCAAAGATTGCGGCCCGAGTGCGGCTGATGGAATACCGCGAGGTTGAAGAACTGTATCACGTGGGGTCCGATCCGGATTGTCTGGTCAACTTGATCAATGATCCAGAGCATGAGTTGGCCGCTCAAAAGCTGCGAAGTCAGTTGGCTACTCATATGGAGAAAACGAAGGACCCATTGCGGTCGATCTTCGATCAGCGAGACGATAGGCAACTTCTTCAACAATTTATGGACGAGGCGCAGGCTCAGGCGGATGAGCGACGCAAACAGCGCAAGGCAAAGCAGGTAAAGCCAAAGAACGAGAGCAAACCAGCGGTCAAAAAGGGCAAGAAGTTCTTTACTTGGAATGCTGTGTCTCGAGGCAGCGATATACTCGTCACGATTTCCTATGAATTACCAACGACGGCCGACGAAGTTGCTTTGATCGTCACGCTGAAATCGGCTAAGAATAAAAGATTGCAGCGACATCAGGCCGAAATTCTTGGTACAGGGACAAAGCAATTTACCTTTGCTATGCCCGATGGCGAAACACCTGCTTCGCTCAAGTTGGCAGCCTATATCGGGCCTGACTATCAGCGCAACTGGCAGTATGAAAACGAGAGTGTTGTGAAGTTGATTCAATCGCCGTGAAGTAATGACCTAGGGAAGTTCAAACATCATCAGACGGCTTGAGCTCGAGCGGTCATTGGCGCGAACGACAAGGTAGCGACCGCTCAATGCGGGTAAAGAGCGGTAGAGCGAATCGGGCAAGCGTGTTTCTGCCAACGCTTCGAACTCTTTTGACGATGCTGCCAGCAAGACTAGTCGTCCTTCAAGGTCAAGTGCAAGGAGTTGTTTTTCGAATCCGATCAAGTGGGACGTGCCGAAGTCTGGAACTTCCCAAAAGACCTCACGCGTGGATGGGTCAATGGCCCGTAGCTTTCCGTTGCCGGCATCTTCGCGACCATCGGTACCGAAGACGATATCACCGACTCGAACCGGAGTGTTGTACTGGCTGGCCATGAGATTGCGTCGCTCGCGATACTCTTCCTTCAGTTGCATTCCTTCGATGGAGAGTACTAGCGTTCCAATGTTGTAGCTGGCTGTTAGCAAGAATTTGCGATTCAGGTCATCTAGAGCGATAGGCGTGGCTGCATTGACGGTCGGCCCGCGGCTACCGAAGTCGACTTCAGAAAGAACATCACCCGACGCGGCGTCAATTAGCACAGTTTGCAGACGGGTTACGACGAGCAAAAGAGTCTTGGAATCAACCGTGAATGCAATCGGCGAGGCGTAGCTTGCTTCGTAGTCGGTTGCCGTCCATTTGGTCTTGCCCGTTTTGAGGTCCAAGGCAACTACGCCGCCTTTGCTGCCGCCAACACAAACGATGACCGTGTCCTTGATGAGTAGTGGTGAGCTACCTGCGCCGAAGTAGCCGTCTGAAGCTTTGTATTCCTTTCGCAGAGCGCGTTGCCACAGTTCGGCTCCATTCCGGGCGTCGAGGCAAATGAGGTCGCCGCCCGCGCCGTAACAAAGGACTCGACCTTGGCCCACGCAAGGGACGCACCTGGGACCCAAGTCAGGATCATATCCGCGCGTGTAGCTGGCTTCCCAGGAAGTTTGCCAGACCTTTTTTCCAGTCAGCAAATCGATGGCCGTTAACATTTCGGAATCGCCTTGCCGATGGGCCGCATATACGACTCCTCCAACAATGGCAGGACCGGAATAGCCAGATCCCAAGTCTATTTCCCACTTGGGCTGTGTTTCCAGCTGCCATTTTCCAGGTTGCATCGGCAGCTGGATCGTGGTGCCGTTTCTATTTGGGCCTAGAACTCCGGGCCAGTCCTCTCCTTGGGCCATGGAAGCATGAATTGGCAAAAGAAGCAGCACTAGGCAACACAGTCCCCTAGCATCGAGACGCAAGGATGAGAATGATAGTTGAGTAGTCAAAGCTGTAACTTTTCGGCTTGGGTGATCTGAATTAATTTCCGTGCGAACTCGCGATTCCGCGAACTCGCCAACCTCGTGGGATTTCACATACGTGGCAAAGTGGGTTCGACTCTGGGGAAAGAAACGCGGCGACCGCATGAGCGGTTGGTGGGTCGTTGGCAGCGTGGGTGAAGCTGCTTTCTTCGGAATTCTCTTCCTGCTAGGAATCGTTTCCCTCACGATTGTGGTTTCTTGGCAAGTCTTCTGGCCCGAATCCAACATTATACGACCCGGATCCGGCTTTTGGTTGACCTTCACAGCCTCCCTGGCCTTCGCCGTGATTGGGCTGACCGCCTTTATCTTGCAAGTCTCGCAGACCCTGGCATCCCCCGAACGCCGCTCGGCCATTGCGACCAAGGTCAAGAGTGAGCATCAGCGGAGATCTGATTCCGAGCCTGCTCACGTTAATTTGCCCAATTTGGATGAAATGCGAGAGAGTCCTGGAATCAAGCTCGCGTATCGGCTCCCTGGGCAACGTGGTGAGAATAGTCAGTTGATTCTCAGCGCGCTTTTTGCAACTGCGTGGAATTCAATTGTTGCTGTCATGTTGGTCGTGGTCATTTTTCAATCCACCTCGCCGGCGGGCCCGAACTACTTTCTGATCTTCTTGCTGCTACCGTTCTTGCTCGTATCGGTTGTCGCGACACGTTGGTTTTTCAAGCTATTCCGGATTCGTACTGGCATCGGCCCAACGGCAGTCGAAATCAATGCCTTGCCCATGTTGCCGGGCTACGAATACCAACTGTACATATGCCAATACGGGAGGGTTGAGTTTTCCAAGTTAAGCGTGGCGTTGGTTGCTTTTGAGGAAACCACCTTCCAGCAGGGGACGGATGTACGGACTGAAGTTGTGGAAGTCTCCCGGATCGAGGCAAATCTGCCCGCAAGTGTCCAGAGTGATGGTGAAAAGCAAGGTTTACAGGAATCGAGTGATTCCAAGGCTTTGCCAACGGAATCGCCTGAAAACGTAAGTGACATGCCTATAATGCCTAGTGAAGTTGCAGAAGCTGGACTGGGGCAAATGGGATCAGAACAGCTTGGGCAATCCAATCAGGCAGGTAGGGAAGGTGAGCAAACCTGGGCTGAGACTGAGGTTTCAAACTCATCTTCCGAGCCAGACTCCGGGGCTGGAACTGAGGTCGAGTCCAAAGACATTGGATCTGAGCGGCGCAAGCGAAAAGATAGATCGGGCAAGTCAGCAGGTTTGCGGGCTGAACCGGAAAAGCCGTTGGAATTGGATTGCACGCTTTTACTGCCGGCTGATATGATGCATTCCTTCCACAGCGAACACAGTGCGCTGGTTTGGAGGATCGTAATTCAAGGAGAGAGTGTTAAGTGGCCCGCGTTTTACCGAAGTTTTCCAGTCGCAGTCTATCCACGAAGCGCCGTGTAAATCGCACGGAGCCTGCGCTCGGTCTACGCTTCTTTGGCCTTCAGCCAAGATTTGAGCCAAATGAATTGCTCGAATTTGAGTTCCGAGTTCAGCGAGTGGCTCGCGATGAAGTGGATCGTCTCGAGATTTCCGTGGTTTGGTATACCGAAGGAAAAGGGACCGAAGATCTCGGAGTACATCTTTTTCAGGCTTTGTCCGCGGAAGAGCTCTCGAGCGTATTGGATGGCAAGCCACACCCAATCGTTTCGACACTTCCTTCGTGTCCTTTGAGTTACGAAGGGCGACTTCTAAATATCCGATGGTGCGTGCGTCTTCGGCTTTACTTAAATGATGGGCGGGAGTTCTCCTCGGAGAAACCCTTCTATCTTGGGCACCTCACCCGCGAAGTCTAATCTTTCTTCGCAGTCTAACCGTTCGCAAAGCAGGTTCTTCCAAGTGCCCTTTGACTTCCAGGCCGAAAACCATGCGGTAGAAGTACGAACAAACCCGTTTGCCACAAAATTCGTATGCGGTGCAATGCCTTGGTTCGGCGATGATCTCACTCTGCTTGCTAAAGAATTGCTGGCTAGTCGGCGAATCGGCTGCGCCATCGTAGGTCCACATGGAACTGGCAAATCGACTTTGCTCGAAAACCTCGCGCCAGCCCTGGGGCAAGTTCGAATCCGCTTGGGGCCCGAGGGAATAGCTGCTGAATCCAACTCGGATGGAAACCTGGTCTGGCTACAGCTTCGACGGGGAAGGGCGGGGGATTTGGCGTTTTCCCCTTGGGAGTGTATTCGCCAATCCAAGCCTCATTGGTGCAAGGGAGGAATTCTGATTCTGGACGGTTATGAACAACTGTATCCTTGGCAAAGGTTGCGTTTGCTGATTCGGCTGCAGCTTTCGGGCATGCGGTTATTGGCGACTTCGCACCGGCACCATCTTGCATTGCAAACAATTCTCGAAACCTCGGTGAGTGATTCCATCGTTCACAAAGTGATTGGGCATCTGCTGCGTTACTGTCCAGAAGATCAGGCAGCTAAGGAATGGCTCCACGCAAAGGCAAAGCAAGCCCTGCTGTCGCATCGAGGCAACCTGCGCGAGGCCTTGATGGACTTGTATGATTGTTATCGAGATCGAGAATTCCTAGCTTGTCGGGAACACGTTTAAAGAATCGACACTAGACTTAGCGGCTTGGCAAACAATGGAGGCCGCTGAGCGAGTTCTTGAAGTAGAATTCTGGAATCAGATTTCGAATCAGTGTTTTTGAATCAGAATAGGCTTTCATTTATATCCTGGAGCATCCTTTGGCAGCCCGACTAACAATTGTCGTTTCACAATCTGCCCTGCGCGATCCACGTCTAGCTGACATGGAAGAGACCTTGGTGGCTGAATTGATCATGAAACAAGGGCTAGATGCGACCATGATTGGTCCGATCGAGCATGTGCAGCCAGAGGACACAGACTTTATCTGTATCAGCAGTTTCCAGCACAGTTTTGTTGTATTGTCATGGCTGGAAATAGAGGAAGTTGACCGGCATTGGAAGCGGCTCGGGCTGGCTGGGCAAGTTGCGTCGACGAGCCGTGCTTCACCAGCAGACTCAGGTAAGAAAATCTTTCACATTCAGCTTCAAGAGGGCACGAGTGTTGAGCGCGTGATCCAGCAAGTGCACTCGATGTTGGAAGCTCGGCAAACCAAAGTCGTCCCGATTGGTCTTGGATTGTCGCCAGGAATGGGCAGTGCACCGAGTCCGGCGAAACCGCCTCAGCCAAAACCCGCTCCTCCAAAACCGAACGCCGACTCAGCATCCGAAGCCCGAAGTAAACCGACGAAAGCAAACGCAACCAAGACTCCTCAAGTGGCCGACACGGCTCGCGATTCCGAGGCTGACGTCAGCGAAAAACAGCAACAGAACTTAGATCAATTGGTGGATGATTTTGACGCGTTGGATCTTTGAGTCCCTTTAAGTTTGGTCCCGCTAGTGAAATTGGGTTCCTAAAGCGATAATCCTGATTGAAGCGTTCAAAATGCCTACACGAGATGATGAACCAAAATCGTCTGTTCGCGACGAACAAGAGTGGTTGGCTGTAGAGCTACATGATGGACTCATGCAGTGGATATTTAGCGCTCGAATGCAAGTTGAAAGCTTGGGCAAAGACCTGCGGAATTCAGAGCCCAGCAACGAAATCGGGCAACACTCTAGGCCAAACCAACTCGCCGCGACAGCTAATGAAACTGCGCGAGAAAAAGTCGAGACCATTCAAAAGATCCTGAATTCCGCCTTGAAGGAAGGCCGAAGCTTGATCGGCTTTCTCGAAGGTGAAGCTCAGCAAGCCTCTGCTGAGAAAAATTGGCTGGGGCAATTGTTGAACTTCATGTCGCTGGTTGAGGCCGACGCCAAGATTCAGCAACAAGAATTGAGCATCGATGCAAACCCCGATCACTGGCCCACGCTCAACTCGCATCAAGCCTGGAACTTACTCAGGATTGTCCAGCAAGCAGTCATGAACTCCGTGCAGCACGCTGGTCCGTGCTCGATTTCAGTTCGGTCGGAGCGTCTTGCCGACGGGGGATTCGAAGTGCGAGTCCAAGATGACGGACGGGGCTTCGATACTGAAGCATCTGTATTGCCCAATCATTTTGGATTGGCAAGTATGCAGCATCGAGCCACTTTGATCGACGTCGAATTTGAAGTTGTATCACAAAGCGATGCAGGAACTACAGTACGCCTCCGGCGAGCGGCATCATAAGTGATTGCGCCACAGGAAGCTAAGGCTTCATTCGTCTGCTGGCCTACTTCTTCTTTTCTGCCTCGATGTCTTTCAAGGACTTGCCCAATCGCTTGCGGCCGCCTCGGCCGGTCTTGGTCGAGGTGCTTGTAAGGGCAGGAGCGGCCGTTGCTCCATCTGTTTTCAAGAAACCTGACACGCTGGGATGCAATTCTTCCTCGCTTGGGGAACCCAATTGTTCAACGGCATCGCTCACACCAAGCAAAACTGACTGGCGTACGCCATCTCTTAGCCAAGAAAAAAAGTTCATCGCTTCCGCTCCTTCAGGGGTCTTGAATCGAATGATCTGTATGTAGAGCAGAAGGGGTTTCCCAGTAAAGGGAGATTTGCGTCGGCAAAGTGGAATAGGCAGGTGTAGGCAGGTGTCGGCCAGACTCGCCACATTTGCTAGCATCCTTGCTATGCTAACATGGCCTCTGCACAACCTCTCTATGAATAGCGACTCACTCGCGTTCAAGCAAATTCCCTCCCAACTCCTCCCTCAGAAAATTGAGAATCCAATGGATGACCACTTGTTGAATGATCGTCGGAAATTCGTGCTGGCAAGTGCTGGCGCAGCTGGGCTAGCACTTACTGCCAGCGGACAAGAGTCGGACTTGAAACCTCTGCGTGTCGCTGTGATGGGATTAAGTCGTGGTGCGGCTTTGGCGACTGATTTTTCGTCCATACCGGGAGTAGAAGTCACCCATATATGCGATGTGGACAGGACGCGAATGGGCAGCCTTGCAAAGCAGCTTCAGAAGAAGACCGAGGGTGATGTGAAGCAAGAGGTGGACTTTCGAAAAATTCTAGCCGATCCCAGTGTCGATGTACTAGTTTGTGCAGCGCCCAATCACTGGCATGCTCCTGCGACCATTATGGCGTGCAAAGCTGGTAAACATGTCTACGTGGAAAAGCCATGCAGCCATAATCCTTTGGAGGGAGAGTGGATGGTCGAGGCGGCTGAGAAGTACAAGCGTGTCGTCCAAATGGGAACTCAGCGTCGTAGCGCGAAGGGTACGCAGACGGCCATGCAAAGGTTGCACGACGGTGCCATTGGAAAGGTTCACCTGGCGCGCTGCTACTACCACAATTTGAGAGGATCGATTGGGAAAGGCAGTGAGGGCGAGCCGCCCAACCAGCTAGATTACGATCTCTGGCAAGGTCCAGCATTGCACAGGCCGTATCGGACAAACTTGGTCCATTACAACTGGCATTGGTTCTGGCATTGGGGTGGTGGCGAACTGGCAAACAACGGAGTGCATGGGTTGGACCTGTGCCGCTGGGGGCTACAAGTCGATTTTCCAACACGAACCGTTTGTTCTGGTGGTCGCTATTGGTATGAGGATGACCAGGAAACACCCGATACTCAATCGGCCTGCTTCGAATTTGAAGGTAACAAGCAGATTACTTGGGATGCATTGTCTTGCAATAAGCACGGACCAGGTTTGATATGTTCTTTTTATGGCGACCAAGGTGCTTTAGAGCTTGAAAGCGAAGGAGTATTCCGGCGCTACGATCGTAATGATAAATTGGTCGAGGAAGGAATGGACAAGGCGATCGGGCAAAAAGAACACTTGCAGAACTTTGTCGAGGCAGTTCGAGCAGGCGATGCGAGCCTGCTAAATCAACCGATTACCGAGGGGCACAAGAGCACCTTGCTATGCCACTTAGGAAACATCGCTTATCGAACTGGCAGAACGGTTCGGACAGATTCGAGCAACGGTCATATTCTGGAAGATCAACAGCAGCAAGAAATGTGGCGGCGCGAGTACGAGCCGAGCTGGGAAAGTGACGTGCAGCCATAGGTATGGCATAAACGGAATTCGTCCATCGCACAAAAAAACCTGCTTGAGTCCAAGCAGGTTTTTAGTTTTTGCGTTTTGAAAAGGGGCGCTGTTGATCGTAGCAAGCTAGGCTACGGGCTGCCCCCGATGCGGGCGATAGTAGCCGATTTTCTCCAAGGCAATGTAGACTTCTTCGAGTGTTTTCTCGCCAAAGTTGGAGATGCTTAGCAGGTCTTTGGGTGTGCTCTGCAGCAAGTCTCGAACAGTAAAGATGCCTTTTTCTTCCAGGCAATTCGTGGTGCGAACGGTCAGGCCAATTTCTGCAGTACTGAGCTCTAATCGTTCTCTCTTAATTCGAGCTTCTTCTTCGGCTTGACTGATTGGAATCCTAGTACGCGCCATAACGGGAGTCCCTCCTTTTGAAATCCATGAATCCTTCGGACACCATTTGAACCGAGTCTCTAAGTCTAGATGGCTCGTTTCTACAAATGGTCCTGGCGAGTATAACAGTGCTTAGCTATTCGTCCAATCACCACAGCTCGAAAATTGTTTTGCTAGCATTACTATGCCTTTGCGTTCCCTTCTAGACGGACTCAATCAATCCCAGGTGCAAGCTGTCTCGCACGTGGATGGTCCTATGCTCGTCTTAGCGGGACCTGGAAGCGGCAAGACGCGAGTCGTGACGCACCGAATCGCCTACCTCATTGAGCAGGGTATCGATCCGCATCGCATCTTGGCGCTGACCTTTACGAACAAGGCTGCCCAGGAGATGAAGATTCGCTTGCAGCAGTTGATCGGTGATGTTGATTCGCTGTGGATGGGAACTTTCCATGGTTTTTGCGTTCGTCTGATTCGTCGCTACGCCCGCTTAGTCGGCTTGCCAGAGAACTTTAGCATTTACGATACTAGCGATGCCGAGATCGCGCTAAAGTCTGCGGTCAACAATTCGAATTTTGAACTGACACATATCTCCTTAGGCAAATTGGCCAATCGCATCAGTTACTTCAAGAATCGATTGGTTACGCCTGAGATTCTTGAGAGCGAAGCTTTGTCAAGCGAAGAGCATGCAGTTCGGCAAGTCTATCCTTATTATCAACAAGAGTTGCTTAAGAATGGTGCTGTCGACTTTGATGATTTGTTGATGCATACTGCGACGCTGTTGCGTTCCAATCCCGAATTGCGAGGAGAATGGGATCGTAGGCTTTCGCACGTGATGGTCGATGAGTACCAAGACACGAACTTGGCCCAGTATGTGATTCTTCGCCATTTGTGCGTTGATCACCCGAATCTTGCGGCCACGGGAGATCCGGATCAGTCCATTTATGGCTGGCGCGGGGCCAATGCGAAGAACGTTTCTAACTTAGAACGCGATTATCCCGACCTAAATGTCGTGCGGCTGGAAGATAATTATCGAAGTACGCCGGAGATATTGTCGACGGCAGACTACTTGATTCAACACAACTCCTATCGCAAAGAGAAGCACCTTCTCGCCACACGTGACTCAGGTCGCTCTGTACGTTTGGTCATATATCCTTCGGCACGTAGCGAAGCGGAGGAAATAGCAGAGGAAATTGCAACGCTTCATGAGGGTGGAGCATCGCTCAACGATTTTGCGATTCTGTATCGGACCAATGCGCATTCGCGGCTTTTTGAACATGCCTTCATGCGTAGGCAGTTACCTTTTCAGCTCATCGGCGGATATCGATTCTACCTGCGAAAGGAAATTAAGGACTTGGTTTCTTATTTGCTGTTGGTTCACAACCCAGAAGACGATGTGGCCTTGCAGCGTGCGATCAACACGCCGGCACGCGGCATTGGCAAGCAGACGGTTGCCAAGATGCAGGACTATGCGGCAAGTCGTGGATTGCCATTGTTGGCCGCCGCCCGAGAATGTGCGGATCACGGGTTGCTTTCCAAGCGCGCCGTTTCATCGGTGCGTCGATTCTTGAAAATCTTTGATCAGCTTTGTGAATTAGTGCATGGGCCTTTGGTCGATCTTTTGGAAACCACGATTGAACTAACTGGCTATCGTGCACATCTCGAAAAACATTCCCAGGGTGATGGTGAAGACTCAGACGTCCTGGCGAACCTGGACGAGTTACTGGCCGAAGCGCATGAGATTGATCAAGGCCTGGAATTAAGCCCAATGGAGGAAGAGCAATCTGCCTTAGAACGCTTCCTCGAGTTTGCGGCTTTGCAGTCGGATACGGATCGCTTGAAGGGCGGCAACCAAGTCACCTTGATGACCTTGCACGCAGCGAAGGGACTTGAGTTTCCCAATGTGTACATTGCGGCCGTCGAAGAGAACATTCTGCCTCACTCGCGAAGCAAGGATGATCCACTGCAGCTGGAAGAAGAACGCCGATTGTTTTTTGTTGGTATCACTCGCGCTGAGAACCAGTTGCAAATTAGCTATGCTGTTCGCCGAGGATTTTCGGGTCAAGAATCTGGTGTTCCAAGTTCTTTTCTCTTGGAGTTGCCCAAAATCGAAATGCAGTTGATCGACAAGACACAAGTTTATCGCGACGGCGGGCACGATTTCGGCGGGCGATTTGAAGACCATGATTTTGATCAGTCCCATGAATCGGCGTCGGGCGATTGGGACGAATATAATCAAGTGGAAGAAGATTCCTCGGACGAAGGAGTCAGCGTTGATTTTGACGACTGTCAATTGCCACCGGATGAACTAGCAGCGCGATTGAAGCGGATGCCTGGGGGCAGTTCTGGTGGCGCAGCCAAAATCGTCTCTGCAGCAGATCTACTTGAAAAAGAAAGCGGCTCAAGCGTCCGAGTCGGCTGCATCGTGCAACATGAGACGTTGGGCGAAGGAGAAGTGATCTCAGATTCCGGAGCAGGAAAGAAACGAAGTGTGATGATCCAGTTCTTTCGGGATGCATCGCGACGCAGTTTTCGATTGTCGCACGTCAAGCTAGATGTGCTGCGGGAGCCAGAGTTTTAGGGCTGAACTTTCTGCTATCTTCGATTCGACAAGCCGTCAAACTTTCGGCAACGCCCACGAACTTTCCCCGTTCCCCATGCTGACGGAGTGCTTTTCGCTGCCCATGTTGGCCACCGTTTTGGTTTTCTTATCGCCGACAGCGGCTCCGTTTGCTCGTGCCAGCGTCAAATCTGCTCTTATGCGGCGAATCGCAATGCGGGTTCGGGGCAGCCTCAGTTCAAATGGACTCGGCGAATTCGAACGCCTGGAAAACCATATTGACAAGCTGAGATTGCGGGAACGGAGCTCAAGGAGACAGCGACTTTAACTCGCTAACGCATCTTGTGCCCGATCCGGCTCGGTTAATTGGACGGCGAGCAGGGGAGTTTGGAATGCGAACCAGGTCTTACTGCTCAGAACCGATGGAATGCATGAACGAGGCTGCAAAACAGATAAAGGAAAGCACAATGTATTGGTCAAATATATACTCATTGGTTTTCTGTATTGGCGCAGTTGCCAATTTCGCTAAAGCATTGGTTTACGGTAGCTGCAGCCACAAATTCTCCGTCCAGTAATGAGAATAAGCCACCCAATGGTAATGAATTCTATTTTGTGAAAAGGCGTTCACTCAGAAACGAAGGGAAAGTCGAAATGATTTCAACAGTAGCATCATTGCTTGGCATAAGCGTCGGTTCATGCTTGCTATATATCTCGATATTCCTATACGACGACGAGCACGGAAAGATTCAAAACAGCCTAGAAGATTGGTGGTTGAGACTTCAAGATTATGGTGATGCCTCGGTTGGAAGGCACATAGCATTCTCGCAACTATTGGCGGATTCGCTCGGAACAAGACTTGCAAAGTGGTTTGGGGAACGAATGTGTTCAATTCGCGCCTTCGCAGTGTCTTCTGCGTACTCGATGGCAGCTCTGGGCGCTGTGATTTTTCTTCTCATGCTCTATCTGTTTTTAAATCAATACGCAGATCGATCTGTTGCACCTGTAGCGTACTTCGCGTTCCCAGCCGCAATTGTCTACCCCGGGGCGATGCTCGCCGCGCTGGTTTGGTGTATTCTCTTTTTGCGACTCTTGAGGAACTGCACTGAGAACCCCAGGTATTGTCAACTCACGCTCGTTGTCACACTGTCTGCTCCACCGATATGGTTCTTTTCAGTGTGGTGTTGGTACCTCTTTGTCGAGCCGCCTCCACCAACATTTAGTCTCGCAGTTCGCATGCTATTGACGACTGCCGCCGTTCTAACTTCTGTATTGACCGATTGGCTTCTTTTGTCGACGACCCGATTTTGCCTCAGGGCATGCACAGGATTTAAATCTGTTACGATGATGTTAGTGTCGATTGGATTGAACATCGCCTTGGCCGTCCTGTGTGTTGTGCTACCTGCAATGATCTTTGTTGGCCAAGTTGATATCCTTGTAGGTTTGCGTGGCCTAGTCGATACAACAGAACTGGCTGAGAGATTGCGTCAACCAATCGCCTTTTTCGGGGCCTTATGTGTTCTCAATTCGACTATTCTCGCACCTACACTTCTTTTTGCTTTAGCAGCGTTGACGCTTCTGCTACATCGGATGCTGTGGCGTCTCATTAGTCGACCGCTATACTTGGTGGCAGAGATGGGTGTTGCAAAACGAAGGAAAGCTTGCTTCTCGGTGGCGGTAGCGCTACTGGTCCCATCGACGACTGGTTTTTCAGTTTGGGGAAAATGGCTCGGGCAATTATTGTCGTAAGCTGGCCTCGATGGCTGAATTACGCAGCTGGTTTCTGGTTCTGCATTTCGACCTCTGGAGATCTTGGAA
>JBCCEO010000051.1:0-19177 GCA_039030255.1 Planctomycetota bacterium
CACACGCCAGATGCCGCGACCGTTCTACTGGTTCGGATTTCGATGTTGCTTTCCGTCTGCGAATCGACGCTCGATCGTTTTAGCGCGCATGATGCAACTCTTCTTACCTGCTTGGCTGAACAACATTTTGGCCGAAGGCCATCGGTCACCGTAGCCCAGGGCAAAGCCCTGGGAAATATATGCATCATGTGACGGATTGGCCGAAGGCCATTTTCAAAATCTACTGACGTCCCGATTGAATATGGCCTTCGGCCAATACGTGATCGTCGTCTCGGAAACCTGGGGCGTCGCCCCAGGCTACGATGAAGCATGGACTTCGGCCAAAGAAGACTTGTCGATATTGCTCAGCATCGCAGTCGAATGAGACGCGGCCAGTGAGTGGTTGGTGTGGCGCAGAGCAGGGCGCCGTAACAGCGCTGCGCCCTGCGCTCGTTACGGCCTACTTCTGCATTCACTACTTTATTTTGCTACGCTTCGGGGCGTGCAATTGATAGAAATTCGGGCGGAACGTAGTCGGTGAGCCAAACTTTGTTGGGGGTGACAAAGAACTTGTAGCCGGCTTCGGACATGGCTTTGGCATCAATTGCAAGTAACACCGGCTTGCCACGGCGCTGGCCAACGCTGGTGGCGACGGATGTATCGCAGTGCATGTGCACGGCATGGCGATGTTGCTTGTTCAGTCCTTCGCGCAAGATGACTTCGACGTATTTTTCGGGCGTGCCATGCAGCAGGATATCCGGTGGTATCGCTTCTTCGTACCCCAACTCCACTTCAACCGAATGACCTTGAGTCGCGCGAATGCGTGTGCCATCTTCACTGAACTGAAACCGCTGTTTGTCATTTTCACTGACAACGGTTTGCAATTCCTGCAACGAGCACTCGCGACCGGCCTCTTTCAGTTTGCCGAGAAGCTCCTCGACGTCCGTCCAGCCTGCTTCATCGAGTGTTATCCCAATGGTTTCGGGCTGGTGCCGCAGCACGAGGCTCAGGAATTTACTGGTTTTCTTAATTTGTTTTTCTAACATTGTCCTGTCACATCATTTTGTCATGATTCGTTCCCGCAATTCTTCGCTGGTCGACATTTCAATTCCAGCGGCTTTCATTTCTTCCATTGCGTCCGCAACATCGTTGGGATTCAAGTTGACGCCTCGACAACCATCTTCAACCAGTGTCACGCGGTAGCCGAGTTCTCTTGCATCGAGGGCCGTGAATTTGACGCAGTAGTCGGTCGCTAGTCCTAGGATGAAAACGTGTGAAATATTTGACGCGTGTAATGCATCGTTCAACTCGGTAGAATTGCGTTTGCCGTTGTCAAAGAAGCCGCTGTAGCTGTCGACACCAGTGTCGGTTCCTTTGGGGACGATACACGCGGATTCCAGCAGCTTGAGACTCGACGCAAATTCTGCCCCAGGCGTGCCTTGAACGCAATGATCGGGCCACATGACTTGCTGCAATCCGTTGAGTTCAATCAGGCTGCCAAGCGATGCGTCAGGGTGCTGACTGGCGAAGCTTCCATGGTTGGCTGGGTGCCAATCTTGCGTGGCAAAAACGCGATCGAAGTTTTCGATCATCCAGTTTGCGACGGGAACGATTTCATCCCCAGCTGGTACTGCAAGAGCGCCGCCGGGTAAGAAGTCGTTTTGAATATCGACAAGAATTAGCGCCGAGTCCGGAAACAAATCTTGAATTCGAACTGCCATCAGAGCACCTTTCGAAAAGCGTCCAGAGTTGTCGTTTTCTCGGATCGGTCCAACACCGAGAATCGAACTTTGGCAAACAAGCCGCGGAGTCTCTCCGATTTTATTGCATCCTTAAAGAGCGACGCGATCACCTTTGGATCATTCCTGAAGACACCGCATCCCCAAGCACCTAGAACCAAGTTCTTCTCACCGCGCGCTGCAGCCAACAATAGGACTCGCTCAATGCGTTCCGACATAATCGGCTCGATGCGTTTGGCGTTGTGCGGCGCGTTTTTCATTACTGCTCCAGCATTTACAGCGGGCGAAGTAATGATGGATGTTAGCCATGGTTCGTCAAGCAATCGGTCGGCGTCGTCGCGAAAAACTGGGACCTTCAACGAGTAGACCATGTGATGCGAGTAAAGTCCATTCAGGCTGTCGGACCGATGAAACTCGTAGTATTCTGGCGTTCGCAGCAAGCACTCGTAAAGTGCGGAAGCACGGGCGAGCGCTTCCTCTTGGGCTTGACTTCCACCTAGAAAGCCACCTCCGGGATTCTTAGCCGAAGCAAAATTGAGTGAGCAGACTTCTTCTGCACCGTCGTCGAGCAAGGCTTTGGCGCCCGCAAAAGTCGTCTCGTTGTATACTTCGACCTCCGTCTCATAATTTTGTTCATGAAGCTGCAGTTCGTCAAAATCATCAGGGCGAATCAGTTCCGTCCCTTGCACGGCGGCTTCGATTTCGCGCGCTATTCGGACTCGGGCTCCAGCCTGCGTGATGTAGGCGCCCGCAGCAATGATACGGAGTGTTTCTTCGGCGATCTGTTTCCTAGCTTTTCTACTCATCGTTCCCATCCAGCTTGAAGCCTCTCTTTAGACTTCGAAGTTGAACCCTTTTTTTACTAATTGTTGGTATTTACGCTTGTCAAAACGATACAACCGAGCAGCCCGGTGAGCGACATCCGTTTCAATTTCATCCAATTCTTCAAGCAGTTCCATGCCGAGGATTTTCTTGCGGAAGTTGCGCTTATCCAAAGGCCGCTCCAGGATCACTTCGTACAAATGTTGCAGCGATCGCATCGGAAACTTAGGAGGCAATAACTCGAAGCCAATCGGCTGGTAGCGCACTTTTCCTTGCAGTCGTTCATGTGCAGCCTTCAGGATCTTAGGGTGATCAAAGGCTAGTTTGGGTACATCATGAACTGCGAACCAGGCCGCGTTGCGTGCGTCCGTTGCGGCCTGTACACGATGACTCGACATGCGGACCAACGCGTAATACGCAACACTGACAACGTGTTCCCGTGGATCACGATCGGGCTGCCCAAAAGTGTAGAGTTGTTCCAGAAAAACTTTGCTCAGGCCCGTTTCTTCTTGCAGTTCGCGACGTGCAGCCGTATCGATGGACTCTCCCACGTTGACAAAACCGCCAGGCAAAGCCCATCGCCCCTCAAAGGGCTCAATGTCTCGCTGAATGAGCAAGACTTGCAATTCTTCATCGTCGAGTCCAAAAATGACGCAGTCGACAGTCAGAGCTGGACGAGCATATTTGTACTGGAAATTCATAGTGTTTTTTCTACACTTAGGCTGATAGTTAGACACTCGGTGATGGGCAAGGTTCGTTCCGCTGCGAAATTATTTCTTCGTGCGAGCGCTCTTAGCTCTGGTCTTCGCCACGCGCTTCGCGAATCAAACGAGATTTCAGTTCGTGCAATTCGGATTCGAGGCCCACGGGGTATTGGTGTGGATTCATGAAGCGGCGAACTCCTTGTGGCAGCATGTTGAGCTGCGAGTTTGCCCTTCCACGTGCTTCATGAATAGTTGGGATTTCTGCCACAAGCTGCCCAGATCGAAAAACGGGAACCAGCAAATCCGTCGCCTTGCCGAGAACGGGAAGCGATCGCTTTAAGGTCGGATCTCGTGGGTCCACAATGCAAGTCGATTCACCTACGCCCAAATTCTCGTCAAAAATCAAGTCTGCCGTAAACTCGGAATCATTCTCGAATCTACGCACTTGCAGAATGCCTGGGTTGGAAGTCTTGATAGCCTGCTCCGACAATTTGATTCGAGGCTCCCAGTTACCGCCGGGTTTTCGAATAGCGGAGAGCTTATAGACTCCCCCCAAGGCGGGTTGCTCGAATGCCGTTGCCAACTTGGTGCCGACTCCCCAAACGTTGATCCTTGCTCCTTGATGCTGGAGCGATTCGATGACTCGTTCATTCAAGTCGTTGCTAGCGACAATCGCGGCGTCCGGAAAACCAGCTGCATCAAGCAACTTGCGAGTTTCGATACTTAGCAAGGCCAGGTCGCCCGAGTCGAGTCGAACGCCCATCATTTCATACCCGCGTTGGCGGAGTTTTTTGCCGACTTGGATCGCTTTCTTGACTCCCTCCAGTGTGTCGAAAGTGTCGACAAGAAAGACGCAATTGTTCGGCATCGCCTCGGCGTAAGCTTCAAAAGCCGACAACTCGTCGTCAAAGGACATGACCCACGAATGGGCATGCGTTCCCTTGATGGGAATGTCGTAAAGTTTGCCGGCAAGCACGTTCGAAGTAGCCGCGCAGCCTCCAACGTAGGCTGCTCGACTAGCCGACAATCCACCATCAATTCCTTGCGCCCGGCGAAGGCCGAATTCGAGAACGGGATCGTCACCCGCCGCCGAACAAATGCGTGCCGACTGGGTTGCAATCAAGGTTTGGAAATTGATCACATTCAGCAAAAATGTTTCCAATATCTGACACTGGATGATGGGCCCACGGACTCGCAGCAAGGGCTCATGCGGAAAAACAACCGTTCCTTCCGGAACTGCGTCGATGTCGCACGAAAACTCCATTTCTTCTAGTTCGCGCAGAAAGGCTGCTTCAAATAGTGGCTTGCCGTCATTACCAGTCAACGAGCCCAGGTACTCAATGTCCGATTTGCAAAACTGAAACGCTTGCAAAATCTCAACGATTGGAGCCAACCCACAAGCGATCGCGTAACCGCCGCGAAATGGGTTCTTGCGATAAAAGAGATGGAAGACCGCGTCCTTCGATGCACCACCCGTCTTCCAGTACCCGTAGCTCATCGTAAGCTGATACAAATCTGTTAGCAGTGCCAGGGAATGACCGTAAAGTGGAGAACCGTTCGTCATGTTTCTTTCCTTTGTTAGTGTAATACTAACACTAACACAGGCCGCGGCAAGTGCCTATCATGGATTTGCGAGCGTTATTGCTCGAATCGCAAGGAAGAATAGACCCTTGGTGCGGTCTCTTACGACTTTAGCGGCCCACTAAGCAATAAGCTTATCGAGGACTTTACCGCCAAATTGACTCAGCTGTTTAAAACGACCGGCGTGATAGAACGTCAGTTTGTTGTCATCGAGTCCCAGTAGCCGCAGCAAGGTGACGTGGAAATCGCGGACGTGGTGCACATCTTCGATAGCTGTCATGCCAGTTTCATCGGTTGCACCGATGGTATGCCCAGCTTTGCAACCGCCGCCGGCCAACCAGATTGTCATCGCGTTCGGATTGTGATCACGACCATATGCGGTACCGCCACGCACTCCGTTATCCGGCGAGCGACCAAACTCGCCGCAGCAAACGATGAGTGTACTTTCGAGCAGCCCGCGTTGCCGCAAGTCGCCAATTAGGGCGGCAATAGGTTGGTCGACACCGCGCACCAAGTTGCCATGCGCACGCTCGATGTAATCGTGGCTATCCCACGTGCCGTTGTAGAGCTGGACAAATCGCACCCCTTTTTCCACCATTTTCCTTGCGAGCAAACACTTGCGTCCGAAGGAATCGGTGGCTTCAGAACCAATTCCATAACTTTCTAAAGTTTTTTCATTCTCGCCGGAAAGGTCGATCGCGTCAGGCACTTCCGTTTGCATGCGATAAGCCAATTCGTAACTCTCCAGCCGAGCCGACAACTCTTGATGCTCGGCATGCGCGGCCGCATGCCGCTGATTCATACGATTGAGCAAGTCAAGATTGCGTCGTTGACGTTGACTAGTGACGCCATGAGGTGGTTTTAGATCCAGAATAGGTGAGCCACTCGAACGAAGCGGCGTACCTTGATAAAAAGCCGGCAAGAAACCGTTGCTCCAATTGGCCGCTCCGCCTTGCGGGTAGGAAACTTCTGGCAGAACGAGAAAACCAGGCAATTTCTGATTCACGGAGCCCAATCCATAGGTGACCCACGCACCAATTCCCGGATCGCCGCCGAAGCGATTACCACAATTCATTTGATACATGGCGGTTGGATGATTGACGCTGTCGACTTGGCAACCGCGAAAGAAGCATATCTCATCCGCAACCTTGGCGAGATGGCTCCAATTTTCCGCCATATCCGCGCCGCTTTCGCCGTGCTTCGCGAATTGAAAAGGACTTTGCACGTAATAACGCTGGCCACTCTCCATTGCAGACTTTTGTTTTCCGTTGCGGACAAATTTCTGCAGGTGCAACTCTTGCAGCTTGGGCTTGGGATCAAAGGTATCGATGTGCGATGGACCGCCTTCCATCATCAAGAAGATGCAGTTTTTAGCCTTGGCGGGCACGTGTCCCGAGCGTGGCGCGAGCGGCTTGGAATTCCCCTTTTTTGCAACGTCATCGCTACGAGCCTCTTCCTCGAGCAACGCTGACAGTGCGATACTCCCGAGTGAAGTCCCTAAGCCGTAAAGGAATTGTCTGCGATCATTCATGATGGCATTCCTTTAGAAATTGAAATCCGTAGACGCTCGAAGCAGTGCCTGACGAAGCCGATGCAGGGCAGGGCAAAGCTTGCAGTCTAGTACACATAAACAAACTCATTGGAATTTAGCAGTACTAAACAAATATCGGACAAAGCTCGGGTGTGGCGATCGACATCTGCGGGCTGCAAGTCTGAAACATAGTCGGCGTTCGAGTAAAGTTGCTCCACGAAGGCGAATTTCTCGCCAGTGTTCTCCTCGACAGCTTTCCGTAGGACTTCAAGCGGCGGAGCCTGACGCTCGGGAGATTCCACAGGCAACGCCTTTTCGGTTGAACTCCAATGAGCCAGGAATTCATCAAGCTCCACCTCAGTAGGATCGCGGGATAAGGTTAATTGGAAACATCGCCTTAAAGCAGCCTTGTCCGACATCGTTTCACGCAGGACGCGATCGGCGAGGGCCAAGGCGCGGCTATGAGTGTTTTGGCCATTGAACAGACTGAAGACTTGCGGCGTTACAGTCGAGGCATCTCGTTGCTCGCAAGAGAAATCCGGTGCAGGCGAGTTGAAGACTTCGAGCATCGGATCGACCAGCCCGCGTAACCTGAGTACGTAGATCGACCTGCGGTTTCTCTGTTGCGGATGCGGGTTGGGGGTCCAAGCTGCAGCAAAGGTTCCCATGACTTGACGCGGCTGCAAAGCGACTTCTTGATTGATTTCTGGCCGACAAGGAATGCCACCAAGCTTGGGATTCAGTTCCTTGGTGGCGGCCAGCATCGAGTCGCGGAGCTCTTCAGCGCTCAGGCGTCGCGGAGCAAAAGCGGCGTAGGACTGCGTGGCCGCTTCGTAGGTTTGACTCGAACCCACAGCATCTCCCTCGCTCGCACCCGGTTTCCACGAGCTCGATCGGCAGTAGGCTTCCGAGTTCATGATCGTACGATGCATGGACTTGATCGACCAGCCTTGTTGGATTAGCCTGTTTGCCAGCCAGTCCAGCAAGCGAGGATGCGTGGGGCGCTTGCCCGTGGAGCCAAAGTTGTTCGGATTGCCAGCAATCGCCTTCCCGAAGTGCCAAAGCCACAGACGATTGACGAGCACGCGGGCGGTGAGTGGATTCTTTGGACTGGCAACCCAATCGGCAAAAGCTGTCCGACGCCCTTCAATTTCGCCAGTGACGTCTGCCGCTACCAGACGATCCACAACGCTCAGAGTGCCTGGCGCGACTTTTTGGCTGGCAGCAAAAGGATCGCCACCGGTTAAGATGGCCGTCTGCTCAAGTTCGCCTTTATTAAGGTGATTTTTGGGCATGCGCAGCGGCGAGGAAACGCGCACTAAGTTCTGAGTTCGTCCGCTGTAGACGGCGAGAGCATAGGGCATATAACGCTCGAACTCCCAGCTCATCCGTTGCAAACCTTTGTTTGCAACACGTTGGCGTCCGAATTGTTCGGGCGTAAAACCCACGAGTTTGGGCGGGTAGTCCTCCTCTGGCAATTTGGCATTTCGCATCGCAGACCGAGCGGCATTAAAAATGCCACCACGCCCTTGATCCTGCATCTGCTTGACTTCCTGCTCCCACTGCCTCTGAACTTTGGCGATTGTATCCTTGCGTTCGCCGTCCGACTGGCTCAACTGTTCTTCAAACCAAGCCGCTGCGTTTACTAGCAGCACCTCCTCGAGTTCCTGCAGCACTTTTTGATGAGCTTCGCGAGTCTTCTTTAGGTAAGCCGATTCCTGAAAACCTTCCGCATTTTCAGAATCGAGAAATGCGGCTGTACGCTCGGCCATCTGCGTTGTCGCGAAGACCGCTTGGATCGAATAGTAATCGCGGGTGGGCACGGGATCGAATTTGTGATCGTGACAGCGAGCGCATTGCAGAGAATGAGCCAGAAACGTTTCGCCGACGCTGTTGGTGACATCATCTAAGAATCGTTGCCGTGCCACTTTGGCAACTTCCATGCCCGTCAGCTCCCAAGGCCCCATTCGCAGGAAGCCCGTGGCAATGAGTTTTTCTGGATCGCCCGAGTCGATTTCGTCTCCAGCTATTTGCTCACGCACAAACACATCATAGGGCTTGTCGTTGTTAAAGGCGCGGACTACGTAATCGCGATAACGCCAAGCATTACCGCGTTCGAAGTCGTTGGCGAAGCCGGATGAGTCTGCGTAGCGGACGACATCTAGCCAGTGCTGTGCCATCCGTTCGCCATAGTGGGGCGAGTTCAACAGGCGATCGACGACGCGCGCGAAAGCATCACGATCTGTTGAAGCATCGCTGACGAAGGCTTCGACTTCTTCGGGAGTTGGCGGTAGGCCAGTCAAGTCAAACGTCGCGCGGCGAATCAAGGTGCGTCGGTCAGCTCGCGTTGCAACCGGCATGCTCTTCGGCATTGCTTGTTCAATGAGTTGATCGATAACGCGGCTCGCATCTCCCTCGTCGGACTCGCCACCGGGAATATCAGGTACTTGAAGCGCTTGATAGGCCCACAACCCGTCAGGATCGTAGCGTCGATTGGTCCATGCTTCGTCCAGACCGCCAGAGGTACTTACTTGGATACCATCTTCAACGGACCACGTTTCCGCGTACTCTTTTTCGATCTCTGTTTGTCGCTCGGCTTCTGGCCAACCAGCGCCAGTCTCAATCCAGTTTTTCAACCAGCCTATCTGCTCCTTAGTTAGCCGCTCTGCTTCCTTCGGAGGCATGTCTGACCAAAGATCGCTATCGCGCTTGGCGGCAAGGAAAAGTGGGCTGGACTCGGGCTTGCCCGGAACGACCGAGGGTTCTTCGCTATCGCCACCAGCCAACATCCCTTCGAGGGATCGTACATCCAACGACCCTTCAATCAACTCAGGATCGGCTCCATGGCACCCCAGGCATTTCTCGCGAAGTAGCGGGGCGATGCGCCGTACAAAAAGAACTTCGGAATCCAGCTCGAGAGAATGTTGCGTTGAAGCAAGCTTCTCTTGCGCGCTTGTCGAGTTGCGAACGACTTCGATGGTTGGAGTCAGGCTAAGCACAAGACAAAGCACTGGCAATCGGATTGGCATCAGGAGGGACAACAAATTAGGACTTCTGCTTTCGTGCTTTATTTTCGCACGTCGAGTACGCTCTTTTTGTCGGATAATTAGAGTTTAATCTATTTTAGGCAACATCACAGCAATCTCATTGAGTCCTGCTACTTGGTTTAAGAATAAGACACGCCAGAATTGCTACAATTCCGGGCCGGACCTTAACATTTACTTTCCGTCAGCGACCGGAGAACTGCCGTGATTGGCCCATCGAAGTGGCACCTGTCTTGCGCGTTTGCGTTCCTTCTTTTCTGTAACTTCATTTGCGCGTCGCAGGGCCGCGCGCAAGAAGAAATACGCTTCACAAGTGTTCCAGATATCTTCAATTGGAACATTAGCAATCCGCAACCTGGTTGGGAGGATACGCTGGATTGGTTTTTTAATCGCTTGCAAAAGGAAGGTCCCGATTTCACCTTGAATGCCGGTGACATCATGGATGCTCGCTGGTGGAATGATGGCGAGCAAGTTAGGCGGAAGACACAGGAGTACTGGACAGGTTTCAAAAAGCGATTCGACGATCGCGGGATGACCGTATATGTGGCTCCTGGTGACCATGAATACGGCGACGATGGAGGGCTTAAGATTGGGCCGATCGCACGCGTCTTCGGCGAGCAATTTACAAAACTCATGGGCATGCCGCGCAATGGGCCAGCCAATCATTTAGGACGCAGCTTCTTTGTTCGCCAAGGAAACTTGCTGATCATTACCCTTGATACCTTTGAAGACCAAGGAGACCGATTTGGTTACACCGTCGGGCAAGAGCAGCTTGATTGGCTGGAGACGACATTCGAGTCCAACGCGGACGCCGAATTCATCATCGTCCAAGGACATTTACCAATTGTCGGCCCTGTTCGCAGCAAGAACTCCAGTGCAAGTATGTTGCAGGACGGAGCCAAGTCGGCTTTATGGAAAATGATGGTGAAGCATGGTGTGGATGTCTATCTCTGCGGCGAGCATCATCGGATTACAGTGAAGCAACGCGATGGAATCTGGCAGATTGTGCATGGAGCGCTGTGGGGAACGCAAACGGACTTGAACTACCTTCGGGGCACGGTGCGTCCTGGTGAAATGACTTTGGAGTTGGTCGAGTTTGATGTCGAGTACGATGGTGGATACATCGGCGATCATCCTCATCGCGGCGACAAGAACCGGCCTCGGGAAAATGTGACGCTCGCAGCGAAGACCATTTCCGACGGTCCCCGAGTGACCGGAAAACTTGTGCTCGCCGCCGGCGACGATAACTCTCGAAAGGTGGTCCAGTCCTCCGGTTGGTTCGTTCTCAAGCCCACTTCTCGTTAATCAAACTGGCTGCTGCTTTAGTCCGAGGACGAGCGAAGCATTTTTAGTCTCCTCGATTCGAATACACGCCGAAGAATTACGCTCAAATGAATTTGAGGAATCTGCCGGAGTCCGTGCGATGACCGCCTCGATTAAAATCGCAATGGCGATTCGTGCCGTCTCGGGACTAAGTGGGGAAATTCGGCCTCAAGTTTGACAGAATCGTCAACCTCGCTCTGAGAGCCACAATTCACCGGTCTTGCTCGGGGCGCACCGAAGCCTGCAGGGCTGGCAACGGTTGCTTTTGTAAGGTTCGTTGCAAGAATTTAGCCAAGAGTTGAATGTTTGTCGGCGATACAGACGAGCGTTGGGAAAATATGGGAAGACGCGATTCGAGCTCGATGGTAAGCTATTGGGTTGTGAGCCAGCTATAGTGACCGGTCGTCATGAAGCTCGCCGTTTCGCCACGAGGACCCTTCGTCACGGTCGCAGAACGAGGCACTTTCAGAGTTAAGGGCCAGCAAGCTCTCCGTATCTCGAACAGATTTTTTGCATGAATACCTACCCCGAATATCTCAAGGAAATTGAGGATCGTAAGCAGCAAGGTCTCCACCCAAAACCGATCGATGGAGCCGAACTGCTAACTGAGATTATCGAGCATATCAAGAACGCCGACAGCTCGCACAGGAAAGAATGCCTCCACTTTTTTACCTATAACGCGTTGCCAGGAACTACGAGTGCGGCAGGGGTAAAGTCAGCTTTCCTTAAGGAGATCATCCTGGGCCAAGTGAGATTGGCTGAAATCTCGCCGGAATTTGCGTTTGAACAATTGTCTCATATGAAGGGTGGGCCATCGATCGAAGTGCTCCTCGATCTCGCACTTGGTAACGATGCCGAAATCTCGCGGCAAGCAGCAGAGGTGCTAAAGACCCAAGTCTTCCTGTATGAGGCAGATACAGAGCGTCTCGCGGAAGCATTCAAGAGCGGCAGTGAAATCGCAAAGGAAATCATCGAGAGCTACGCCCAAGCAGAATTCTTCACCAAGCTGCCAGATGTTCCGGAAACGATCGATATTGTCACCTACGTCGCCGGAGTAGGCGACATATCGACTGACTTGCTTTCGCCAGGCGCCGAAGCCCACTCGCGTTCGGACCGCGAACTCCATGGCAAGTGTCTGATAAATGAAGAAGCGCAGCAGGAACTGGTTGCCTTGCAAGAACAGCACCCAGACAAGCGTGTCATGCTCATCGCCGAAAAAGGCACGATGGGCGTCGGCTCCTCTCGAATGTCGGGCGTCAACAATGTCGCGCTTTGGGTTGGCAAGCAGGCGAGTCCATACGTTCCATTCATCAACATTGCGCCGGTCGTCGCTGGAACGAACGGAATCTCGCCGATCTTTCTTACGACCGTTGGAGTTACGGGCGGTATCGGGCTCGACCTGAAGAACTGGGTCAAAAAGACAGACGCCGATGGCAAAGTAGTTATGGACGAGGAAGGTGAGCCGGTTCTGGAGCAAACCTATTCCGTGGATACGGGAACGGTTCTTACCATCAACACCAAGGAAAAGAAGCTCTTCAAGGGTGACCACGAGCTGACGGATATTTCGGCCGCTTTGACGCCGCAAAAAGTTGAATTCATGAAAGCCGGAGGATCCTACGCAATTGTATTCGGCAAGAAGCTTCAGACTTTCGCAGCGAAAACACTCGGGATCGATGTTCCTCCTGTCTTCGCTCCTTCCAAAGAGATTTCGCATGAAGGACAGGGGCTTACAGCGGTAGAGAAAATCTTCAACAGGAATGCCGTCGGTACAACTCCTGGGAAAGTCTTGCATGCTGGCTCGGACGTCCGCGTAGAAGTCAATATCGTTGGGTCGCAAGACACGACCGGCCTGATGACCTCGCAGGAACTAGAAATGATGGCCGCGACGATCATTTCGCCGATCGTCGACGGGGCGTATCAATCCGGCTGCCATACCGCATCAGTTTGGGACAAGAAAGCGCAGGCCAATATCCCCAAGTTGATGAAGTTCATGAACGACTTTGGTTTGATCACAGCGCGAGATCCCAAGGGCGTTTACCATTCGATGACCGACGTGATCCACAAGGTACTCAACGACATTACCGTCGATGATTGGGCCATCATCATCGGCGGGGATTCGCACACGCGAATGTCCAAAGGCGTTGCCTTTGGGGCGGACTCGGGAACGGTCGCATTGGCTCTTGCCACCGGCGAAGCATCGATGCCAATTCCTGAGTCGGTCAAAGTGACTTTCAAAGGCAAGATGCAAGAGCATGTCGACTTTCGTGACGTAGTCCATGCCACTCAAGCTCAGATGCTGACCAAGTTTGCTGGAGACAACGTATTCCAAGGACGAATCATCGAAGTCCACATTGGAACGCTGCCAGCCGACCAAGCCTTTACCTTCACGGACTGGACGGCAGAAATGAAGGCCAAAGCGGCGATTTGCATTTCGCAGGACGATACGCTGATCGAATCCTTGGAGATCGCCAAGAGCCGCATTGGCATCATGATCGACAAAGGAATGGACAACGAAAAGCAAGTTCTCCAAGGATTGATTGATCAAGCGAACAAGCGTATCAATGAGATTAAAACGGGCAAGAAGCCAGCCTTAGCACCAGATGACAACGCGAAGTATTTTGCAGAATTCGAAGTTGACTTGGCGCTCATCGACGAACCCATGATCGCTGATCCAGACGTCCATAATGATGACGTATCCAAGCGTTATACGCATGATACGATCCGCGATCTAACGTATTACGCGGGCGAGAAAACCGTCGACCTTGGATTCGTTGGCTCTTGCATGGTGCACAAAGGTGACTTGAAAATCGTCGCCAAGATGCTTCGCAATCTTGAAGAAGTGCAAGGCGACGTAAAGTTCAAAGCGCCCTTGGTTGTGGCCGCTCCTACGTACAACATCATCGACGAGCTCAAGGAAGAGGGCGATTGGGATATCCTGCAGAAGTACTCTGGTTTCGAGTTCAGCGATGAGGCGCCAAAAAACAAAGCCCGCACCGAATACGAAAACATGATGTACTTAGAACGCCCCGGATGCAATCTATGCATGGGGAATCAAGAAAAGGCGGAGAAGGGCGACACTGTCTTGGCTACTTCAACGCGATTGTTTCAAGGTCGTGTGGTGGCCGACTCGGAGCGCAAGAAAGGTGAATCTTTGTTGGCTTCCACGCCCGTTGTCGTCTTGGCGGCAATTCTCGGACGTATCCCAACAATCGAAGAATACAAAGCGGCGGTCATTGGTATCAAACTGACCAAATTCTCACCGCCAATTCAAGTCATGACCACCCCATCGGCGACACATCAAATTTCGCTGTAAGCTTGTTGGGCTCCCCTGTTTGAATTCCTGGGCACTTAATCATTGCCCAGGCAATCGTTCGTGAGAAACGGAAGCGCGCTGAGAGCAACGGCTTCTACTTGGCACGTTTTTGTTCAAAGGCAGGGAGTGTGCCTCCGGATTGTTGCTGAATTTCGAGATAGGCTGCGAACTGTTCTTTAGTAGCACTGGTCGTCTCAGGAGCCTTAACCAATACCACTCGAGCTCTGGCGGCGTTGCTAGTGCCGGCAGCTTGCCCGATCAGTGAACCCAACTTGTTCCGCATCTTGCTTGCGAGATCAGTATTCTGGGCCGCATCCGACACTTGATTCTTGATTTTATCCAGGAAACTTTCGGCTTGCCCAATTTCATTGCTGAGATAGTCCAAGACATCTTGCTGAGATTCTGAATTCGAATCTTGCGGAGCAGAGTTGCCTGCGACCAAGGCAGTGCCCTCCTTCTCGAGTGCTTCAATCTGTTTTTTCAATTGAAGAACTCTTGGATGATTTTCACCGTATTGTGCAAGTGCTTCTGCGAGCTGCGTTTTCAATAAAAGCAGCTCCGATTCGAAGTTCGCGGCTCCAGCAGGCGGCTTGCTGCTGGCCGTATGAATGGCTTGACGAATCAAACTTTGAATCGCATCGAGGCGATCTGCTTTATTCACATCCTCAGACTTCGAAGCGTCGCCTTTCAGCTTGTTAATATCTTGGCTTAGCTGTGCAAAGTCGATGTTGGATTTGTCGCGAAGCGATTGCAATTCGTTCTGAAGCCCACGTAGTCTGTTAATACTCTCGGTGAGTCGAGGAAGCGTGAAGTTCGAAGTGGCTTCGCCCAGAGAATCGCGTGCTTTTTCCTCGAGGGCGCTAGCTTGTTGCTCCAAGATCTGAAGTCCTTCCGACAACAGGGCACCACCCAAGGTACTCGCGTCAAGTTTCCTATCAAGCTCGTCGCTCCAAACCATCAAAGTAACGCATCCTAGAACTTGATTCTCTTCGGATGAAGTCAAGGTGAACATATTCGATTCGGACTCGTTGGGTTCGATCTTCAAATGATTCTTGAGATGCGATTGAATATCGGCAACCTCTTTGCCCGCGTGCAGAGCTTTGCATCTACTTGCGACTCGAGTCATTACTTCTTCGGAAAAAGCAATTTCAACGAGGTCGATCGACTCTGCATCCGTATCGCTTTGGCCCAGCGACTTGGACTGGTCGAGTAGAATCAATGCCGTTGGCTGCGGCTTGGTGCATCCGGCAAGACTCACAGCAATAATTGCGGGCAACAGAAAAAGGACTTGGCCTAATCTAAACATGGATTTGCTTTCAGATTCGATTGCTGTTTTCATGGTTCGTTTCCGGCTTTTGATTCGATTTGCTCGATGCTCATCAATCGATTTAGGACTTCCGTAAGGCGTTGGCGTTCCTTCAAAAATCCAGTTGCGGCCTGCTTTTCACTGTAGCGCTCGCCATTCGAAGTGACTGGAACATCATACAACCTGCCATCATCGTGAAGTCGGAATCGGGCATCACGCACAAAGTACTCTTTCCTGTAGCTCATCATGACGTACTTGCGACTCTCGCCCTCACCACCCATAAGATTGTGCGAAAGATCCATCCCGTCAACCGTTCGGTTAAGTTTGATGTTCGCGATTGAGGCAATCGTTGGCAAAACATCGACTAAACAAAAGAAATTCTCGTTGACCGATGGCTCAATTCTACCAGGCCACCAGGCCAGGAGCGGTACCCGGGTTCCAGCTTCTGTCATCGTTCCTTTTCCACCAGCGAGTTCCATGTCGCCTAACTTGCTTGTTATTTTTCTGCTCGTTCCATTGTCGCCGGTGAACAGGATCACTGTGTTCTTATCGATCCCGTGCTTCGTGAGCCGGGCAGCAATCTGTCCTACGATCGCATCCATGTAAGTAATCATATGCCCGAATGCTACCGTATCCTTATCGAGGTCCTCGGTAAACTTCGTGCTCGCCAGTTCCTTTAGCTTGGGCGGATGCATGAAGGGCGAGTGGACGAGAGCCATCGGGTAGTAGATGAAGAACGGTTGATCCTTGTTGCGATCGATAAAGCTCAAGAGATGGTTGCTGTAGAAATCCGGACCATAGTCTTCGGGGCCGTGATTGGTGACTTCAGCTTCGCTATAAATCTGAGGCTTGTAATAGCGACTAGACTTTTTTCCGTCGTAAACCCAAGTCCACATGCAGTACTCATCAAAGCCATGTTCATCCAGTTGTTCCGGGAACTCATTGAACTTTCCTAACTGCCACTTTCCAGCAACCGCTGTTTTGTATCCCGCATCACGAAAATCGTGGGCAAAAGTTCGAATGCTGGGCGGCAGACGGACGCCTTCGTTCTTGCTGATCAGAGCGCGAAATCCCGTGCGATTCGCATACAGGCCGCTCATGAGCATCACGCGAGTAGGCGTGCAGAGTGGCGTTGCGTAGGCATTGTTGAATCGCATGCCCTCACTGGCCATCCTGTCTAGATGCGGCGTTGTGTAAATCGAGCTTCCGTAGCAACCCAATCCTTCCGCACCAAGATCATCGGCCATAATCACAATCACGTTGGGGCGTTCCGCAGCCGCCCCATTTGTAGTGAATACGAGTAAGCAAACGGAAAGAATGCGTAATGCAGCTGTTTTCGTGGCCATGCGCGTATCTTAAAAGTTACCAAGCAAGATGCAGTAAGAATCCTGTTGCCGATCTCAAAATGAGACACATTTTCATGGCGACAGTGTATATGCCGGAACGCTACTCTGATAGCTGACCCAACTTGAACTTCATCCATATCCTTTTTTCGCCGATTTCAGTTAAACTGTTGGTACTTATCGTTCGCCAGCAGGTCGGAATCAGATCGCGATCTGAATAGCCTAACTCCGCCTAGCGCCTAGAAGGCCATCGGTCCTTCCCTTTTCTTTTCCAAATCATCCATGAGCCAAGCTCCCTCATCGAAGCCGAAAGCCGTTGCCGTCGTAGCGGTCCGGGCAAAAACGCCTTCGGAATCTGAAACGACGTCCACGCCGAAGAAGGTCACGGAAGCGCCTTCGGTAGAATCGGATCCAGCCAAGGCAGTTATCGCGCAGCCAGTTACCTTGAAGACGGTTGACGCCAAAACCGTTTCGGCGGTCGCGGTTTCAGCCAAATCGATTTCAGCCAGGGCAGTTGTAGCCGAAACAGTTTCTGCGACCGCCATTTCCGTGGAGCCTGTTCCGGCCAAGTCAAGCGTTCCGACGCCAGTTGCGACAGGCCACACGGATACTTTACGGGCCGAGACGGAGGAAGGCGAAGAGGAGCCGGAAGTTAGCGGAATCAGGCTACTGCTTCGGACAACTCCAGCGTGGCTTTTTAGCATGATGTTTCATGCCTTGGGACTGGTCGTCCTTTCTTCGTTGTCGCTCGCGAATCTAGGAGCGGAAAAAGAGCCTTACGCGCTGAACGCGGTTGTTTCGGAGGTAACCGAAGTAGAAATGCTCTCTGAGCTCGACGAAGCCCTTGAGGACAATCTTCCTCAGAGCGAGGCTATTGCGGCAGAGGAGTTTCAAGCGGCAGACGTGCTCGGCGGTTTTTCGGTATCAATGGATGTCGAGTCGTTGGATATGGCCCTGCCGGAATCCTCCATGCCAGTAATAGGTTCATTGCTCGGCGCATCCGACGTTGCTGGGGACATGGCCGATGGCTTGAAGGCCGCTAGTTTTTTTGGCGCGAAATCCAAAGGACGCAAGTTTGTGTTCGTGGTTGATAACTCGAATAGCATGACCAATGGTCGGCTCGAAACCGCCTTGTCCGAGTTGATGGCGACTGTAGATGGATTTGGCCCCAAAGAGTCTTTCTACATCATTTTCTTCAGCGATACCGCGTACGGGATGTTCCATCCCCGACCTGCAAAAGGGCTGATCCCTGCGACTCCACGCAACAAAGAACGATTGCGGACTTGGTTGTACTCGGTGCAAATGTGTCTCAAGACCAAGGGGGAAGAAGCGGTTCGAATGGCGGTATCGCTGAATCCTGATGTGATTTACATCTTGGGCGATGGTGCCTTTACTGACAATACGCAGAAAATCCTGACCGCACCACACAACCGCATTATACCCATCAATACCTTGGGCATGGAGGTCAACGATAAGGGAGCAAGTCAGCTGAAATCGATCGCTGCCGCCAACAATGGAACATACCGTCTCGTCAGTGCTTCCAAGGAAGCGAAGGCGTCCGCAAAGAAAAAGCCCATTCCACGCAATAAATTCCGTGGTCCAGTTTGGGGTATTTCCCTACCCGGCAAGAAAAACTAGTCGGCAGCCGATAGTTCGACTTTGCTGCTTGAACACTCTCGCTTGCTCCTTCAGTCAGATTTACGTCGCTTTGCACGCTCTAGGACCGAACGAGTTGCCCCCAAGATGCGGTGTCGAAAAGCCTCCTTGCCTGAACTCAGTATTTCTTCTACCAGCTCCGACATCTTCTCTCTCGCGGACTTCTTGATGGCTTGTAGTTGCCAGTAGATCAGAGCCAAGGTCAGACCAACCGAAACAAAGTAGAGTGTAAGACTTAGTCCAAAATTCATTTTTTTGTACCTCATGCATGTATTTATTAAGACGCGCAGTTCTCTTGATTTGCTAACGCACGGTAGTTCGCGGCTGCGGCTTCCGGGAGATCTTTCAATTCCACCGCTTTCATCTCCACTTCCGTGTTCGCTGGAAGCAGTAGTTGTTTTTCTTTCAGAACGATTTCGACTGCCGCTACAATCTCCGACCATTCGTAGCGGAAGTTTTTCGGTCCGTACCTACCGAGACATCTAAGCGAAGCACGTAGCGCGGCCATATTGATGTCTCTGCCAGAAAGGCCTTCGGAAATTTTTGCCAACTCCGCGATATCAAAAGTGTTATCTGCTTCCGAATTGCCATCGAATCCTAGTGCACGAGCCCATAGCTGCTCTCGACAGGCCGCGTCGGGCAATCCAATTTCGAGCTGAAAGAGTACCCGACTCACGACAGCTTTTTCAATTGTTTCAAGCCTATTGGTGGCAAGTATGAAAACTCCTGAGAATTCTTCTAAGCAAGTTTGAAGAATCGAAGTCGTTTGCGATTTGGCGATTCCATAGCCATCATCCAAAGATGGCTTGGTCGCCTGGGTTTCGCCTTCATCGAAG
>JBCCEO010000052.1:0-19119 GCA_039030255.1 Planctomycetota bacterium
ATCGGCCTCTAGCACCTTGGCGAAAGGACCGTAGCGCCCATCCAGCTTATGGAAGTTGTAATGAGCTCCATCGATCGCCACTACGGGACCTTTGCCTTGAGCGAATCTCGGCTTCTCAACATTCGCCTGGAATCCTCGCTCAGCTTGCTGTACCTGGTTCTCAAACTGCTGCGCGTGAACGTAAGGGCAAAACGCACAAATGGCAAGGAAGAGAACATCGAACGTCTTGCTATATGTCAGATTCATTACTCTTGCGCTGCGTATCAAGAGTCCGCAGTCGATTCCTCCAAGACGCTCTTTATTTCGACTGAATCAACTTCACCAAATTGTTCTGCGATTTGGCGAAAAAGAGTTGGTATTTCTTTTGTTCGATCCTCAATTGCAATTACTAATGAATAATCTAGCATTGTCTCATTCGTATCCGTGTCTTTCTGAGGTTGAGGTAGAGAAAAAAAGAGAAACCTGTCGTCAACAACGAGGATACTAGGGAAGGACGGAATGAACTGACGACCCACGACGCGGAATTTAAAATCGATGTTTTTTCCTGTTTCTTTCAAGCAATGCTTAACATGGCTCGCCAGTTTTTCGTCATACAAAAGGTACCGACTCACACTACCGTGGTTTTTTCTAATGCTTTCTGAAATGCCGGTCGCCAACTGAACTATGCGAAGGTATTGCAATTCACCAGAATTGCCTTTGACATGCTTATCAATGAGTTCTTCGAGGCCGTTCTGCAGGTACTCCGAATGCGTGCGCGTGCCTACTTTGACTTCTTGTGTAAAATGCGGCCCGACAATAACAATCTTCTCTTTAGCCTGGCTAACCACTTGCTCACAGTATGAAAAAGCGTGTGAGTCTCGGTGGATACTGACTCGCTGCTGTCGCGCTTCTTTTGATTCCTCCGTTGCCGAACGCATATTCTTGTTCAGCGCGTACAAGTAAAAGAACTGTACAACCAGAATAACGGTAGCGAGCAAGATACAACATGAAGCAAGATCGTACTGGTTTTCAAGCCAATTTTGGGCTACTTCACTAAGGACTACACCCATTAACGTGCTGACAATCCAAGGCCAGATCCGTAGAAATCGCTCACCCGCTCCTGAACGTGCGGAATCTTCATCTAAAGATGCTTTAACCATTTTCATCATCACCATCGTCTATTCTTGGTCGCTTTGAGAAAATCCCTGTCCTCTCTTGCACTGCCTTGAAGCGTACTTTTGTAGATTCGCCAGTCTTTTCCAGTAATAGCTGGTCTAACATGACTATTTCCTCACCAATATGTTCCGCTCCGATTGCGAAAGCAGAAAGTCGTTGGAGGTAGTCTGCATCGCCATTTGACTCGCCTTGGTGGCGGCTGGCGAGACTTTCAGCTGCTCGCACTGCTTCGCGCGAGCCTATAAGCGATTTCACACCGCCAACACCAAGCACGTTGCGTGGGAGATGAACATGCAATTCGCGCCATCTGTGCAACAAATCAAAGATCCGATATGCCATTTCAATGACGCGCTTTTTTTGTGGCGAAGGCTTTGTCGTGCCAAGATGACCCACAATAAACTCCCGCAACTCTTCCACTACCTCCTGCAACAACACGCTCGCAATCACTTTTGAGTGGCTCCCGCTCGTAACACCAAGATGCTGTCGGATGTCCGCATAGTCTAAAGGCAGCAACTCATTTACTAGCGGCCGTAGACAACTCTGAGCAATCCGGATCAATCTTTCGGCAATTCCGAACGCGGCTATCTCCTTATCCCGCCTGTCGACTTGCAAGGCATCACGCACACGATCCACGACAATGCGACTTAGCAGTTCCGGAATCTGATGCAGCAGACAAAACTGCTGTAAGAATGTGTCAACGTATGCCGAGGGACATGAAACTAGCTGTTGCAAAAGGGATTCATATTCTTTATCCCGGAAGCCACTCGGTATAGCCACATTGGAAAGCGAAGCAAAAATGCAACGTAAACTATGACAATTCACCTTCAACATATGGATGATGTTTGAATCAGGATCAAATTGTGTAGTGTGGTCAATCGCACTTCGAACAAATCCTCCACCCGACATTTCTTCTCGAAATTGCTGACAGTAGCCCTCAACACTTTCTATCATCAATTGAAATGCCGAATTCGGGAAGAAGCCCGCCCGTTCGACAGCCGAACTTCGCAATGCAAAATTTTGAATCTGCATTTCGCTTGTCAGATGCAACGCGAGTTCCAATAACTCGCGAACCCACAACTGTCGCTTCGCAATATCCTGCTGCTTCCCCTGACGCCCGGCCTTCAACGTCTTGCGGTTTTTATCAACAATCTGCGAGATATTAAGGAATATGCAGTCAACGCAAGCAACTAAAACACATAAAACTTCCGCTTCTCCGCCCTGCTCACGCGAAATTCGATATATGGAATCGATCTGTCGGATCGCTTGCAATTCATCATACGATTCTGCGACAGGAATGCCCGAATCTGTACCAAAGTCAGACATGCTCATAGCTCCACTCCAATTGCATAACACGGCAATGGGCAAGTGATACATGCAGTTTATTCTGATGCATTGACCAGTTGATGTCCACTAGGCTTGTATGATTAGACCAAATGCGAGAATTCTATCTCAAGCAAGTGGAATTCTTTCAAGAACTTCGCCATATGGATGCTCTTTAGAGCCAAATCCACGGCGAGAACAGGACCGGCTTAGTTGCTATTCATTCTTCTCGTCATTTTCCGACGGCGCGCCAGAATCTTCGTCTGAATCGTCAGCGTCAGAAGGAATACCGTTGAGAGCTTCGTACTCGGCGTCGAATTCGGCCTCGCAAGCTCGGCAAACATCACTGGTCGAAAAATGCTGCACCATGTCGCTCTTGGCCAAGTTTGGATGCACTTTGGCCGTTGGAAGAATGTCTTCCATTAGCAAGCGATAGGTGTCCAGTGCAGAGAAGTGCTCGCACACGTCCAGAGCCACGCTTAGCCGAGCCAACTGAGCAAGAATAGCCACGACATGCGGCTGTGCCTCTTCGTCACTTTGAACATTGTCGGGCCTTGGAAGCCTTAGCGCAGTATCGAACAAATAGGTGACGGGCTCATCCTTGTCACCTTGGAATATTTCATCCCAATGCTCGTAGAGCTCTTTTGTTTCTGGATCGATACCGGGCACCACCTCTTCCCAGGGGCGTTTCTCAGGCTCGCCGCTCGGAGGCTGGTCGCCCTCTTCCATCGCGTCCAGCAAAGACTCGCCTAAGGATTCTTCTAGTGATCCGTTGACAAATTCGTCCAAGTTCTTGTCGAACAATCCGTAGGGGTCTTCTGCATCTTCAAGCTCGTCATCCTCAAAGATTCCATTGAATTCACCACGCTGCTCAAAGGTGTCCTCGGGATATCTCTCTGCGGATTCGCTCTCATCCTCGCCGAGTTCATCTTCTTCGACGAAATTCAGAATTGGATTAGACAGTTCCAGTTCGACGGGTCCATTCTGACTAAACCATCGAATCAAGAGACGGCTTGGGTCCGATTCATTTTCGACTTGAAGCTCACCCAGAACCCCGATTTGACGATCTGCTAAATCATGCACAGCTTGAGGCAGAGCATCAACCCAATCTTCTCCGCGCAACGCGGGGTCAAGATTCTGGTCGGCATTCGATTCTTTGCCTTCAGGACTTTCTTGCGAATCAGATTCGTTTGACGAGGGAGCTTTATCGAAGCTGAGAAAATTGCTGCGTAGTTCCTCAGGGAAGTTACCCGTGAGCTCGATTCGGATGCCAAACTCTGGAGCAAAGGCTACCCAACCAACAATGCTATTTCGTCGTGAATTGCGAAGTTCACCAGCAACAATGTATTGCCCGATGCGGATCGTCATGCTCTATCTGCTCGAAGTAAAGTAAGCTCTCATGCCATTTTACTCAATGACCATCAACAAGTCGCCCGCCTCGACTTGAGATCCACTCTTCACGTGGATTTGCTTGACCGTTCCCTCTTGATCAGCGGCGATGGTTGTCTCCATCTTCATGGCTTCCAAAGTTACCAATTTGTCACCCTTGCTTACCGAATCGCCTTCTCCGACAGAAACAAGAATCACCATACCAGGCATGCTGGCCGCGACATGAGACGGATCAGAGGCATCGGCTTTGAGTGCTTGGCTTGGAGCGTTATCCAAGTTCTTGTCGATCACTTCGACTTCGCGCGGCTGCCCATTCAGCTCGAAAAATACTGTTCGTGTTCCATCAGGCTTGGGCTGACCAATGGCCAAGAACCGAACGATAAGTGTCTTTCCTTCTTCGATGTCGACAGCAATCTCTTCTCCTGGCTCAAGGCCATAGAAGAAATTTGGAGTCGGCAGAATGCTAACATCCCCATGCATCTTTCGGTGATCGATGAAGTCTTCGTAGACTTTGGGATAGAGCACGTGTGTTACGCACTCCCTAGCTAAGGGCTCCTGCCCTAGCAGTTCTTCGAGTTTACCAGCGGTTGCCTGCAAGTCTGCGGGAGGCATGGAAGCGCCAGGCCGCCCTGTCTCGATGGGTCGATCGCGAAGTACGGCTTGTTGTACTTCGCTGGGAAATCCGCCGGGAGGCTGTCCCATCATGCCACCCAGCAAATCGATGACCGAAGCAGGAGGCGCCAAGTCCTTATCGGTCTGCATGACGTCCTCGACGGACAATTCACCAGCCACCATAAACAGAGCCATATCGCCCACGGCTTTCGAGGTAGGCGTTACCTTGACAATATCGCCAAACATTCGGTTCACATCAGCGTACACACGGCAGACTTCCGTCCATCGATCTGCCAACCCTAGTGCGCGAGCTTGCTGATAGAGATTTGTGTACTGCCCACCTGGCATTTCGTGCTCATACAAATCGCCTCCCGCCGCTAGTGCTTCGCTCTCAAAGGGAAGATAGAACTCTCGAACAGCCTTCCAATAGGTCGACAACTGGGAAAGCACTTCCGTCGACAACGCACTATCCCGCTGACTGAAGCGAAGCGATTCGACCAAAGTGTTAATATTGACTTGCGACGTACCGCCTGAGAGTGACGAGATTGCCGCATCCGCAATGTCGAGTCCTTCTTCGGCAGCTGCTAAGATCGAGGCTGCTTGAATACCTGCGGTATCATGCGTGTGGAAGTGGATGGGAATACCGATTTCTTGCTTGAGTGCACGCACTAGCTGCCGCGCTGCTTCTGGCTTTAGCAAACCGGCCATATCCTTGATGGCCAGAATATGGGCTCCCATTTTTTCCAATTGTTTGGCCAAGTCGACATAGTACTGCAAGTTGTACTTTTGCCGATCGGGGTTCATTATGTCGCCCGTGTAACAAATCGACGCTTCGCAGATCGCTCCGCTTTCGACAACGGCGTCCATGGCAACTTGCATATTTTCGATCCAATTCAAAGCATCGAAAACTCGGAATACATCCACGCCGGCGTCGGCGGCTTCCTTTACGAAAACCTGGACAACATTATCGGGGTAGTTCGTGTACCCGACCGCATTGCTCGCGCGAAGCAGCATCTGAAACAAGACGTTGGGCACCTTCTCACGCATTTGCGTGAGCCGCAACCATGGACTCTCTTTCAGGAAGCGCATGGAAGTATCAAACGTAGCGCCACCCCACATTTCCAGCGAGAAGAACTCGCTCGCTTTGCGCGAGTACGTCTCAGCGATCTCCAGCATGTCATAAGTTCGCAAGCGTGTCGCGAGCAGCGACTGATGCGCGTCGCGCATCGTCGTGTCGGTCAGTAGCAGACTTTTCTCATCGCGGATCCAGGCCGCAAACTTCTCGGGCCCCAACTCCTTGAAGAGATCGCGAGTACCCTTCGGCATGGGTTCAGTCGCTTTGGCCTGGGGTACAGGAGCTGGCTCTCGACGCATTGCGACGGGACGGTCCTTTACAAGCTCGTTGCCATTGACGAGCACGTTTGCCAGAAAACGCAGCAAGCGAGTGGCTCGGTCTCGTCGTGGTCGGATCTCAAACAGATTCGGCGTTTCGTCAATCAGCCGTGTTGTCGCTTTTCCTTCGAGAAAAATATCATTCTCGATCATCTGAGTCAGGAATGGAATATTGGTCTTCACGCCGCGGATTCGAAACTCCTGCAGACATCTTTCCATCCGCCTTGCCGCCTCGCGCAAGTTGCGACCGCGGGCTGTAACCTTCACCAACATGGAGTCGTAGAAGGGATTCACTACCGCTCCACTAAAAGCGCTACCAGCGTCCAATCGAACACCAAGACCCGCTGCACTACGATAGTGAGTGATCCTGCCATAGTCCGGTCGGAATTGATTCACGGGGTCTTCGGTAGTGACACGGCATTGCATTGCAAACCCGTTTACCGACACATCTTCCTGAGTTGGCAATTGAACAGATTCATCGCCAAGCTTATGCCCCATGGCGACCAGAATCTGGGATCGCACGATATCGAAGCCAGTCACCTCTTCGGTCACTGTGTGTTCGACTTGGATTCGTGGATTGACTTCAATGAAGTAGAACTTCGCCGCGTCGGTATCGTAAAGGAACTCGACAGTTCCCGCCGCGCGATAGCCTACTGCATTTCCAATGGCGAGAGCTGCTTGATGCAAGTCAGCAGCAATTCCTGCATCCAAGTTGGGGGCAGGAGCCAGTTCGATGACTTTCTGGTGCCGTCGCTGAACGGAGCAATCCCGTTCGTGCAGGTGGATCAAATTACCGTGGTCGTCGCCGAGCAATTGTACTTCCAAGTGACGCGCATTTCGCACCAACTTTTCGACAAAGACTTCGTCACTGCCAAAGGCCGTTTTCGATTCGCTTTGAGCTGACTCCAGTGCGGGCCCGAGCTCTGCTTCGCTGTCAACCATCCGCATGCCGCGACCGCCGCCACCCTTGGCCGCCTTAAGCATTACCGGGTAGCCCATTTCGGCGGCCAGCTTTTTCGCTTCATCTAAGCTCAGAATCGCTTCCGAACTTCCCGGAAGCACTGGCACATTTGCCTTCATCGCAATGTCGCGGGCCGACACTTTATCACCCAGCGCATTGAGGGCAGCAACACTTGGACCGACAAAAATAATCCCTGCTTCTTCGAGGGCCCCTGCGAAGTCTGGATTTTCTGACAGAAATCCGTATCCCGGGTGCACTGCGTCGACATTGTATCGCTTGCACAGTTCGACGATTCCTTCGATATCCAAATACGATCGAATGGGCTCGCCAGGCTTGCCAATTTGGTAGGATTCATCTGCTTTGAATCGGTGCAGGGCGAAGCGATCTTCGTGGGAGTAGACGGCGACCGTGCGGATTCCCAATTCGTGGGCACTACGACAGACTCGCGTGGCAATTTCGCTTCGGTTGGCAACTAATAGTTTCTCAATCTTTCTCATGACTCTTGGGGGCTTTTCAACTCAGTTTCTCGCGACTTGCACGCGGACAGCAGTCTGGAATGCAAGTCGGAGCGATGTAATCGTGTCGATGCGGTTTTGCGTCGGGTTTTGCGTCTGAATGCGCCACAAATCTGCCTTCCACCAAGGCTGCAGATTCCGCTGTTTTCTCAGCCGTCGAATGCCGGTTCAGAAGGTTTTCTGCTATGCACAAGCAAGAACAGTAATTTAGTGCTGCAGATGCGAAATAACGCAATCATTTCTGACGCTCTGAATAACGCCAGTCTAGAGTCGCCGCTTCGATAAGTGTAGCGGGCGCAGGACCAAAAGGCCTTCGATTTCCAAGGATGTTTGCTGTGCGAATGCCGGAGATGCGCCGCGGTTTGCGTTAGCGAATAACGCCGCGATCGCGCAGCAGCCCGAGTACTTTCTCAACACAATCCTCGATCGATTCTTCATCTGTCTTCAGATGGAGGTCTGGGGTAGCTGGTGGATCATAAACGGCACCTGCCCCAGGTAACTTAGGCAGCTTACCCTCCTCAGCTTCTTGATAGTGCCCCCGCGGGTCGCGCTGCTGGCACACTTCAGTAGAGGCGTCACAATAGACCAGCAGAAAACGTTCCTCCCCGATGAGACTTGCCGCTCGCTCGCGAACCGATTGGTCAGGGGCGATCAAGGCGGATAGGCAGACAAATCCGTTTTCATTGAGAAGTCTTGCCATTTGCGAACAACGCCGCAAATTCTCAGATCGATCTTCGAGATTAAAGCCGAGATCTCGGCTAAGGCCGCGGCGCAAGTCTTCACCATCAAGCACGACCGCCGTGCGTCCCAAATCAAAGAGAGCACGTTCCACGCCGCGTGCCAAAGTCGACTTGCCAGAACCACTCAAGCCCGTGAAGAGAACCGTCGCAGGTTGCTGACCCAAACGGGCCTCTCTCTCCTCAGCTGTTACAATGTTCACCCCTGTCGTCGTCTCGCCTGCGTTCGACTCTTCGATTTCCCATGGTGCTAGGTTCTCTGTTGTCTCAGCCTCACGAGCGGTAATCATTCCGGCGGCAACAGTAACATTGCTGATGCGATCTACGACAATAAACGCCCCTGTCGAGCGATTCCGACGGTAGGCATCAAAGTACAAAGGTTGGCTAAGTGTGATTCTACATCGGCCAATTTCGTTCAATTGCAAATCCGGAGCGGGCGAACGGTGCATCGTATTGACATCCACTCGATAGCGCAAGGAATCGATCTGCCCTGAAGTCGTTTGCGTCGTTTGCTTGAAGAGGTACGTCTTTCCAGGCACCATAGCATCTGGACTCATCCAAACCACCATTGCGTCGATGGCATTCGATTGTTTCGGCACGTTTCCTGGACGAACAATCATGTCACCACGGCTACAATCGATTTCATCCTCCAAGGTGAGTGTGACCGATTGCGGTGTAAAGGCTTCCTCCACTTCACCATCAAAGGTCACGATGCTCTTGATCTTGCTCTTTTGTTTCGAGGGCAGGACCATAATCTCTTCGCCCACACGCACGATCCCTGATGCAACCGTTCCGCAGAAGCCTCGGAAATCCAGATTGGGACGATTCACGTACTGGACAGGAAAGCGAAAGTCTTCAAAGTTGCGATCCGAGCCAATATTGACCGTTTCCAAGAAGCTCATCAACGTGCTGCCGTCGTACCAAGGCATCGCTGCACTGCGATCGACCACGTTGTCACCATTTAGTGCAGAAATCGGAATGAAGTGCAGATCAGGCAGGTCCAACCGATTTGAAAAACTCTTGTAATCCGCGCAGATCTCTTCGAAACGCTCTTCGCTGAAGTCCACCAGATCCATTTTGTTGACGGTTACAACTACGTGACGAATTCCGAGTAACGACACAATGAAACTATGGCGTTTGGTCTGTGTTAGCACACCATGCCGAGCATCAATCAAGATCACGGCTAAGTCCGCCGTGGAACCGCCAGTAGCCATATTCCGCGTATACTGCTCGTGACCCGGAGTGTCCGCAATAATGAACTTGCGTTTGGCAGTCGAAAAATAGCGGTAGGCAACATCAATGGTAATGCCTTGCTCACGCTCTGCTTTCAAACCGTCGGTCACCAAAGCAGGATCAAAGCCGCCTCCGGTAGTTCCATGCGTTTTCGACTCATCTTCCAGCTGCGCGAGCTGATCTTCGTAGAGCATCTTGGAATCGAAAAGCAGTCGACCGATCAACGTACTTTTTCCGTCATCGACGCTGCCGCAAGTGATAAAACGCAAGAGCTCCTTGCGCTCGTGCTGGGCCAAGTAAGCATCGATGTCCGTTGCAATGAGATCGCTTTGGTGGCTCATAATCTTCTATTAGGATGGAGCCACTTCTTCGTGGCTGGGAGTGTTTGCAGAGTTTTCAGCGATTAAAGGGAAAGCCTAAATCTGTGGACCTAGAAGTAGCCTTCCATCTTCTTCTTTTCCATTCCGGCACCGCCCGCGTCTCGGTCAATAACGCGTCCTTGTCGCTCGCTAGTCTTAGCCAGCAACATTTCTTGAATAATTTGCGGTAAAGTCGTCGCATCCGACTCGACTGCCCCCGTCAATGGATAGCACCCCAAAGTTCGGAAGCGCACGTTCCGCTTGACCAATTCTTCGCCCTCGCGAAGCTGCAAGCGGTCGTCATCTTTCATGATCAAAGTTCCGTCACGCTCGACGACTTCACGTTCGTCGGAGAAGTAGAGCGGCACTAGCGGAATGCTCTCCAGATGAATGTATTGCCACACATCAAGTTCCGTCCAATTGCTGAGCGGAAAAACGCGAATGCTTTCACCCTGGTTCACTTTAGCGTTGTAAAGATTCCAGAGCTCGGGTCTTTGGTTCTTAGGATCCCAGCGATGGAACTTATCTCGAAACGAAAAGACACGCTCCTTAGCTCGAGATTTCTCTTCGTCCCGCCTCGCACCACCGAAGGCCGCGTCAAAACCAAACTGATTGAGCGCTTGTTTGAGCGCGTCGGTTTTCATCACTTCCGTGTGTTTATCACTGTTCTCTGCTGGGTCGATACCCAGTTTTGCACCTTCGTGATTGATATGAACGTGTAGATCTAGCCCAAGCTCTTTACGGGCGTAGTTCTCGCGAAACTCGATCATCTCGCGAAATTTCCAAGTCGTGTCGACGTGCAGAAAAGGGAAGGGCGGCTTGTCAGGATAAAAAGCCTTCAACGCCAAGTGCGTCATGACTGCGGAGTCTTTACCAATCGAGTACAGCATGACTGGCTTGGAGAATTCCGCGGCAACTTCACGAATGATGTGAATGCTTTCCGCTTCCAAGAGTTTGAGGTGAGTCAGTGAGTAGGCGGACATGAATCGGCTTCTCAAGTTAATTCGGTTGGTAAGGCTTCCGATTGATTTGAAGGATGACAGACTCGGATTCTGTCCCCGGCATAGGGTAGCTATCGACTTTTCGAAGCTCTAAGTTTGCTAACAAACCGCGATGTCTGGCTTCCGAACGCTCATCGACCCATTTAGGGCCCTTGATTGCAAGCAATCGATCGAATCCAAGCCAGTGATCTTCGAGCCAGCCCAATAGTTTTGCAATGCTACCGACGGCACGCGTCACCAAACTGTGAAATCGCAAGTCTTCAATCACTAGCTGGACTCTTTTTCCATAGACTGGAATACTCAGGTCTAGTCGACTGACGATGTCCTGAACGACTTTGGTCTTCTTTTCAACCGAGTCACAGACGCTTACTTCAAGATCTGGACGTAGAATCGCTAGCAACAGCCCAGGAACGCCGCCGCCCGTTCCAACATCCAAAACTTCTTCCTCAGGCTTTAGGTGCTTTGCCAGCAAAACGCTATCCAGTAGATCTCGACGAACGAACAAATCGTAATTCGTGTGCCGCGTTAGATTAATCTTCTCATTCCACTCCCAAAGAGCCTGGCAATAGGCGTCTAGTTGTGGCAAGCAAGCCGCATCGACGTCGAGCTGCTCTCGCTCGATTGCCTCTTGAAGTGTTTGACTTGGATTTGCCTGAGAATCATCCATGATTGACTATGCTCATATTGTTCATCCAAGCACAGATGCGCTTCGTATCGCTCAGATCATGGAGAACGAGCGATGCGCCCGCGTCGACTAATTCTTGCTCTGAAAAACCACCCGTGCAGACGGCAAGACTTTGAACCTGCATACAATCTGCTAGTTCGATGTCCAAAGGGGTATCACCCAAAATCAGGGTGTTCGAGCAATTGGCCAGAACCCCCGTTTCCTCGGAAATCATTTTGAGTGCCGGCTCGGCTAACAGAGGGCGTTGTGCAGCTAAGTCGCCGAAAATCCCAAACGAAAAATAGGGCCAAAGCCCAAAATATTCGAGCTTCATTTTTGCCGACGTAGGCATATTGCCTGTCAAGAGTGCAAGATGAATATTGTCCTGAGCCGCGAGCTCATCCAATAGTTCTCGGACACCCGGCAAGCAGGCACCGGAGCGACCTTCAAGAACGGCGGGCAACAATTCATAGTACTTGTCGCACAGCCGATTTAGATTCTCCGTTGACGCTTCTATACCATATTTTTCGAGCAACTCAGACATGATGCCCAGGTCCGTTCGCCCATGCAATGGAACCTGTTCTGCAGATTCCAATTCAAATACTTTGATCAATGCATCCAAAAGTGCACTACCGCCAGCCCCGGAAGAATCCAGCAAGGTTCCGTCGATATCAAACAGCAGTACAAGCGGCTTGTCGGTCATCCAGCACTCCAGAACTTAGGGCTTGAGCACCTTGAGCTCTACCTTGCGAAAATCAACCGGATGGCTCTCAGATTGCAATGATATGTAACCGCTCTTCAGCAGCAAACCACCTTGCTTTTCTGCCAACATCTTCGCGTGCTCGTCGCGATCGTCCAGTTGCGGAGACTCGTACTCTAGGACTACTTTGCCATCGATCATGTGCTTGACTGTATCCGAACCACGCACTTCGACTTCAACCGTAACCCATTGCTCGCCGTGATAGGTTTCCGACGTCGAGCTAGTGCAGTGCGGGCGATGGAGTTTATCCTTCATGACTACGTTTGTGCCGGGAGTACAAAGGTTGGCCGTCGTACGTTTGTTTTCTCCGTCGCCGCCAAGAATTTGGTATTCGATAGAGGTCGGAAAATCCTGGTCCTTAGTCATCATCTTTGGATCTTCGCAGTGCAGCATCAGTCCGCTGTTGCGTGTCGCCCAACCGGGACCACCTTTCACTTGCTCCCCAACGAAACGGTATTCCACGCGAAGGACGTAATGCGAGTAAGGTGATTTGTAAAATAGATGACCAAAGGTCTCATTGAATTCAGGGTATTTTTCTGAATCGTAACGGACTTGTAGCAATCCGTCCGCGACACGAAAAGTCTCGCCGAAGTTATCGCCCAGCTCGTGATAGCGGATCTTTGGAATCCATCCATCAAGGTCCTTTCCGTTGAAAAGCTGGATCCATTCCGACTTATCGTCGGCCGCTTCCACAGCAGGATCTGTGCTCTGCAAATTGACTCCTGTTTGCCTTTTCTGGGCAAAAACCGGACAAATCTGGAGAATTCCTGTAAGGAAAATTGCTGCCACCAGTCTATTTAGTTGTAGGTTCATTGCTTTTTCCGATGCCAAAATGACTGCATTGAGAAACCAGGAAAGCGAATTCACCACAATCAGAGATTGGCAATCGCCAAGTTCTACGGGTATCGAATCGCTCGGATGGGTTCACACCAAAAGAGATATTCCTTTGCCAATTCGTGCTTTCTGGCCGTCGCATTCTATTGGTGCCGCGGAACATTGGATCAATAATAGTGCGTTGACCGATGAGAAAGATTGGTCGTAAATATAGAGATATTTTCCCGACTGGGTACGTGGCGGAAACGCCCCAGGCGGCTGATTGGGCAATTTAGTGAGATCTTAGGGTAGGCCGAATGTCCGTTCAAACATCTTTTGATTCACCAACGTGGCGTATCAAACCATTGGCCAGCCTGCTGCTGCTTGGCCTCTTCGCCTGGACAACCAGCTTGGTGGCCCAGGATAGATTCGGGGGTGGACTGCAGGACTTTGGAGGTCTCGGGCTTCCAACGGTCGGAGGCCAGCCTGTCGAGTTCTCGGCCGAGTACAAACTCGACAAAGATGGCAAGAAGGGAACGATTGCCGTTACCGCCACGCTCGGGGAAGGCTACCACATTTACTCGACGACCCAACCCGAGGGCGGACCGTATGCGACTTCCATCAGTGCTAAAGACGACTTCGTCAAGCTCGACGGCAAATTCAAACCGGATCGTGATCCAGAAATCCATCAAGATGAAAAAGCCTACCCAGGGCTCGATCTCGAAGAGTTCTACGACAAAGTCACCTGGACGGCGAACATCAATGTTACCAAGGCCATCGATCCCAAGTCCGTCGACCTAAAGGTCTTTATCGACGCTTTGGTTTGTCGCGATTCTTGCCGTCCTTATGACGCCAACCTTAATGCCAAATTTGCCGGCTATATCGGCGACGCACCAAGTAGCCAAGCGGGATCGCTAACAGATCAAGTTGCCGAATCGGAAGAGGCCCCGCCAGGACTCGGCGACACTTCCGCAGCCACGATGGCAAATGCCTCGGCCCAAACTCCAACCGGAACGGAGACACTTCGTGCGGGCAAGAGTCATGCGGTTTGGAGTGCCACCATTTCGCCAGCGACCGTCAAGCCAGGCGAAACAGCACTTATACAACTAAAAGCAATCAACGATCCTGGCTATCACGTTTATCAATTCCTCGGCGACGAAGAAATCGATTTCCGAACGCTCATTGTTGCAACCGAGAAATCTGGACTGAATTTCGGTACACCAAATACAAACGCCGAGCAGCATGATGCAGGACTTGAGAACATCATGTATCACGAAGGCGAAGTCGTCTGGCAAATCCCAGTGAAAGTTCCTGCGGATGCTGTGCAAGGCAGCAAAGCCATCACACTGCAAGTCGGATTCTATACTTGCAACGAATCCAGCTGCGATCGACCGGAAGCAGTACAAGTCCAGGGTAATTTGAAAGTTGCAGCGGAAGCAAACAATCAACTTGGCACCATGCTCTTGTCCAATATCGACTTCAACGATGTTGCTGGTTCTGATTTCTTGGCCACTTCCTTTGACTCGGCCGTCACTGCGTCCGACATCGTAGTAGACTCCGCCGCACCACCAACCTCATCGATTGCAGGGACGGAAAAAGGAGCCGAAAAGAATGGCGAATCTACAGAAGAAAATGCTTTGTCCAATGCTGCAACCAGCGCAGGTGAAAAATCTGAAGACCTTTCCTTTGGCTACGTCCTACTCCTGGCTCTAGGCGGTGGATTCATCCTAAATTTCATGCCTTGCGTACTGCCAGTACTTGGTTTGAAAGTCATGAGTTTTGTGAAGCAAGCTGGCAGTAGCCATTCCCGTGTTGTGGGGCTCAACCTGTCCTACTCAGCCGGCATCCTGGCGATCATGCTCGGGCTGGCAGCACTTACGGTTGGCGTAAAAGTCGCCTCAGGACAAGCCTTCGCATGGGGCGAGCAATTCACATTCCTTGAATTGAAAGTGTTCTTGGCTTGCTTCATGTTCGCAATGGGACTTAGCTTCCTCGGCGTTTGGGAAATTCCGATTCCTGGATTTGCTACATCCAACAAATCGGGGGAGCTAATGGAAAAGGATGGAATGCTGGGTGCCTTCTACAAGGGTGGCATCACAACGATTCTCGCGACACCTTGCTCTGGCCCCTTGCTATCTTCTGCACTGGCGTACAGCGTGACCCTCACTACTTGGGAAATTGTTGCGATGTACATGATGATTGGGCTAGGTCTCGCTTTGCCTTTTATCGTGCTGTGCTTCCACCCTAAGTTTATTGAAAAGCTTCCTAAGCCAGGCGCCTGGATGGATACCTTCAAGCAAGTGCTTGCCTTCCCACTCCTGCTTTCGATGGTCTATTTCGTTACTACCGTTCGTGAAGAGTATCGCATCGCAACGCTCATTCTCATCGTTTTCGTCTGGTTTGGTTGCTGGCTTATCGGGCGAGTTCCAAGCTACGAAGATTCGGGCAAGAAGCTCAAAGCCTGGAGTGCGGCCTTGGTTATCATTGCGGTCAGCGGCATCGTCAGCTTCAAATACTTCGGTCCAATCGACTCGGAAATTGAATGGCTTGCCTACGAAGAGGAACAACTGGATCGTTTTCGAGCACAAGGCAAGACCGTCATGCTTGACTTTACCGCGAATTGGTGCCTGAACTGCCAGTACAACTCCAGGTTTGCAATCGACCGTGAGGAGGTTGCTAAAGTTGTTCATAAGAACAACGTTGTTACCATGCTCGCTGACTGGACAAGTCGTTCGCAGGCTATCCGCGATAAGCTGGAAGAGCTCGAAAACCCATCGATTCCGCTGCTTGTCATTTATCCGCCAGGACCGGACAGTGAACCCATTGTTCTGCCCTATATCCTCACGGAAACGACTGTCATCAAGGCCCTTAACGAAGCCGGTCCAAGCCTCGCACCGGGAAGGCTAACGAGCCTACGCCAGGATCAACCGTAGCGTCACGGTTCATCCGGCATGGCCATCTGACTGCAAAGCACGAGCCCTTAGAAAAGATCAGACTTTTCTCCGCAAACCAGCCAATTCGTTCTTTAGAATAACGACTTCAGTATTTTGGCACTTCTTGCGGGAAAAGGGTTGGTCATGGGAATTCGATTACTTCCACTGAATGCTTTGTTTTTCGTTTGTTCAAGTTTTACCTTTGCTGCATTTGCACAGGAAAAGACGGCAGACACAAAACTGCCAGAACTTGTCACTCCGGCCATTAGCCAAGCAATCGACGAAGGTGTTGAGTTCCTGCTGGAAGGGCAAGTCGACGATGGCTCCTTTGGTCAAAGTGGTGGTAGCCATCGCGTCGGAACTTCCGCACTCTGTGGCATTGCACTGCTAGGAGAATATCAGCGCGAGGAGAACACAGAACTCAAGGATGCGATTCGGTCCTGCGCCGAATATCTACTTTTGAAACAGAAGAATAATGGACTCATAGCAGGTCCGAGCGGTGTTCTCTATGAACACGCATATGCACTGCAGTTCCTGGGAGCGTTCCAGCAGCAGTTTCCAGAAGACTCCGTGAAAAAAGCTCTTTCCCGCGCGGCCAATTGCTCTGCTTCCGCTCAGAATGAAACAGGCGGTTGGCGTTATATGCTCGGCTCCAAGGACGCGGATTCCTCTGCAACAGCTTGTCAACTCGTCGGGCTGCTAGCCGCGCAGAAAGCGGGTATCGAGGAACTAGACGGCTGCATTCAGCGGGGAGTCGATTACCTCGAAAGCTGCCAACTTGAGGACGGAAGTTTTGCCTACATCCAAGGTGTGAAATCGAAGGCTGCGTTGCCTCGCAGTGCAGCTGCAATGGCTGTGCTGCTGCAAGTCGACAAAGCGGACAAGGCGGTGGTTCGAAGCGGCCAAAAATTCCTTCAAAACGCCACCCCAGACTTCAATGCGCATTTCTTTTATGGTGAATATTACCAGGGCATATCTTGGCTGAACGCCAAGCCAAAGAAGTTTCGAACCTGGTACAAAAAGACGGCAGATCAAATCGTTGAGATGCGCGGCGAACAGAAGCACTGGACGTCCAAAATTGCGAACAACGAATACGCCACGGCCGCTGCATGCATCACGTTGCTGTCTCCCTACCAGCTAGAAACCAATTAGGGGATAACCGTGGAGCTCAAGTCGAGAACGGGGGAACCCCGAGGACAAAGAACTACGTCAAGATTTTCTGTATTTGCTCCGCTTCCAAACTGCAGTTAATCCACTCGGCGTCTAATTTGGAACCGAAGGATTTGTAGAATTCAATCGAGGGCTCGTTCCAGTCTAGCACTTGCCACATCATGCCTGAGCAGTTCTGCTCGAGAGCAAACTTCATCGTTTGCTCAAACAGTGCTTGCCCGAACCCTTGCCCGCGAGCTGATTCGGTAACAATCAAGTCTTCGAGATAGAGACGCTTGCCACGCCAGGTCGAATAGCGCCAGTAGTAGAGCGATAGACCGACGACCTCGGCAGCGGCGTCCTCTGCGGCTGTTTTAACCTCATGCTTTTCAGCGACAAAGAAACCGTAAACGGGATTCGCGCCAAAGCCATCTTCCAACATGGACTCGACGCTGGTGATGACCGCATCGGGCTCCTTTTCGTAGACGGCGAGCTCGACAATCAGTTCCAGAGCACGAGGAACATCTTCTTTTGTGCCGGGACGAATCAGACCGCCATCAGGCAGGGACTTGGGCATATCAATGTTCGCGAGAAGTTAAAGATGTGGTTGATCCGAGAACGCGCGGGCGACAATACTGCATTCATTCGCCCACAAGCAAGGCAAAACGACCGTCTGAACCCGTGGCGAACACTTTGGTTTCGCCCTGCGAAAGAGCATGAAAGCCACTCTCGGAGAACTGATTCCAATGCTGCCCGTCAGAAGAATGATCGCTTCCAGCTTGCCCGACTGTGATCCAGCCAAATTTCTTGGAGTACAAAACGGCCGAGCGAAAAGCGGAAGGAGGCGTGGCTGGATTCTTCCAAGTTCCTTTTAGACCCGTTTTGATAGCCGCCGTTTGCGGGGAAACTGCATCGGCTCGATAGTCGCCACCTACGGCAACCATCTGCAAGCGATCGCCGTTGACGCCCAGTGCCAAGGAAAAGATTCCTTGTTCAGCTCGGCTTGGCATAGGAACTTCTTCGACGGTCCAATCAGATTTCCAGCCCGAGCGAAAGTGGATTCTGCTGGAGTTGGATTTACCACCTCCAGTTCCGATCCAAACACGGCCTTTCGACCCAAGTATCATCGAAGAATCGCTAGCGGCGAAGCCAGCTTCGCCCTCGCGCGTTTTCGGAAGCCCTTGCAATTCTCGCCAAGTCTTTCCACCGTCTGCCGTTTCGAGCACTAGTAGAGTGCCATCAATGGGATCGCTAAAAACGACACCACGATCATTGTCCCAAAACGCAAGGCCGTCGAAAAAGGCTTTCTCCGAGGCATGTTTGTAAACTTCAGTCCAACTTGCTCCTCCGTCATCGGTCAGCAGAATGACAGCTGGCGTTCCTGCACTCGCGATGCATGCACGCGTTGCACTCCAGGCGTGAATCGAACGAAACTGAAGCTCCTGGTATTCAGGACTTACATCCTGCCAACTCGACCCGCCGTCCGAGGAGCGAAGCACTGAAGATTCGCTTCCGCATATCCAGACAACCTCATCGTCGACCGCGTGAATTCCACGAAAGCTTGCTTTTGAGCCGGTTGGGCCGAGTTCCCAAGCCAATTTGGACTCCTGAGCAAGTAGAGCAAGAGGTGGCGTGCCGAGAATGCACAAAACAAAAAATCGCATCGAACGATAGGGGAGCATCTGCAAATATTTTATAAGAGTACTTGTAGTTGTCTGGAGCTGGGTTTTACCAGCAGATCGATATACCAGCCTAGGCAATTAGGCCCCAATTAGTTCTTCGAAGATCTCGCGTTGCTCGATCATAGCCTTCACCTTGTCGGCAGGGTTGGTGCGAGCTTCGAGCAGGATCCAACCTGCATAGTCCATCTCAGTGAACAACTTCATGAGATCGGGATAAGGATAATTCCCGACATTCATCTCGCGAATATGCACGGTATCTCCAAAACGACCTTTCACCATATCAAAATTTACTTTCAGCCCTTCTCCTTCAGAAGGGGAAGTCCCGGCAGCTGCCCCCCCACGCGCCCCCACCACCGCCCAGCCGGCCCCCCCTGACTCTGTGGCCGCTGCTGTGGCTGACACCCTTGACTCGGTGTCTGGCCTTATGCGGGAGGCCACGTGTGG
>JBCCEO010000053.1:0-18994 GCA_039030255.1 Planctomycetota bacterium
GGATCACAGTTTTTCACTTATTGATCTGCCAACGAAGAATGTGATTCCAGTACCAGAAGCCGATGGGGAAAGAAACAGTTCTTTTCTTCCCACTATGGTAATTGACCAGGCCCGACCTCTGTACCTTCACCAAACAATCGATGGCAGCTCCCGCAGCGTTCGGCAAATACCCGCCTACCATCTTTGGGATCAATCAAATCGTTGTCTACTTTGTCGAGTACCTTTCGCACGAGCTGTATGAACTGCTCTTTTTCTTCGGTCGATTTTCGGACCGTCCCCCAAACTTGTTCGAGCAATCCTGTAAGTTCAGAGTCTTGGTGCTGCACAATGTTCGTTGCCTGGATAACGGTAATTTCCGCAGGGTCCACCTTGCCTGCCTTCACTTCTTCCAAAAGCATTGTTGCGAAACTTGCTCGCGAGACCAAGGAATCGAAAATCGCTGCGCGGTGATCATGCTTCGCGCCCGGCAGATAGCGAATCAAGTTCTTTGCGAGACTGGGATCTTCAAAGCGGGACATGGCTCGTATTGCGACAGCCCCGACCACTCGATCACTGCGCAGACGTAGCAACTCCTCTTTCAATCCATCTGGCCGCGCATCCACCACGGCTTGCAGCGCGCGAATACGGTTGCTCGTGTCCGCAGTTTGATTTCTGGCCAGTGCAAGGAGTTCAGCGATGGCACGGCCATCACCGAACACCACCGACAATTCTCGAACCAGTGCCAGTAGCTGCGCGTCATTTTTGTTTTCTACCAATCCTTGAATGGCATCCCAACCTTCCGGTTCTTTCACTTGCGAAAGACCTTGCAAGGCCTCTTCCATGCCCGATAAATAGTCGACAAGCCTCTCCGTGGGCGATTGCTGCATCAGCGCAAGCAGTTGCCCCATCGCATCCGGCATGTCATCAAGCTGCTCCACGATCCTACGAGCGATGTGCTTCCGCAACAACGGGATTTGTGACTGTCCTGCAAGTTTTAGGTAGCCTGGCACATCGTTCAGAACGGCGGACTCAATGCCGTACCAAATCATCAGCGGCTGCATACGATCCGCGGCATCCTCGGCGTGCGCGGCCAAGGCACTTGCGATCGGCAGCCGTTGCTCAATTGGAATACGCTGCAAGGCGGACGCGAGGAACAAACGGACTAAGCCTGACTCATCCTGTACTGCAAGTTGCTGCATTCGCTCGATGGTTGGCTGCTCCAGTGCATTCGGTGCTTTCGAATCAACCAGCAAGCGTAAGGCCCAAGACCTCAAGTGTTCGTTCTCTTCCGCTAGTAGCGAACGCAACCACTCTTCATTGGTCGCACCGATGCTGTAGAGTGCCCAAAGTGCTCGCAGGCGCCGAGTCACATCCTTTTGCGTTTTGAATTGGGCAAGTAGCAATTCTGTAGCTTCCGTCATATCGCGACCGGCTAAAGCGCGCTCCTGAAGAATCCTTCGCGCGCGGCGAACAAACCAATCGTTCTTATTCAGTTGCAGTGCGACCAAGGCTTCGTCCGAACCCTGCTGCAGATCCAAATCCGCTGGAGAACGACGCTGGTGCGAGATCTTGATAATGCGACCACTCGTACGATGCACTCCGTCGTGATCATGGCACTCGCCTTGATCCGACCAATCGGTCAAGTAGACCGCGCCGTCTGGCCCGTACTTTAACTCGAGCCCTCGAAACCACCCATTGTTGGCGATAAGAAAATCATCATCGTGCGTCGCCGTATAACTATTACCTTTACGGCGTGGCACGTCCACGTTGACACGCCGACCGTGCGTGTTGCAAGTCAACAACTTGCCACGATACTCGGCTGGCCAATTGTCGGCCAAATAGATCATCGCACCCACATGCGAATGACCGCCACCAAAACTGTCGTGACGTCCGTCGTATTTTTGGCGATTCGCATTCGTGGCAGTCCCAGTTCCTCCAGCAGTATCCCAGTGAAAATGGTCTGCCGTCGGCTCGATCAGCCGGTAGACATAGGGGTTGAGATCGGAGCCGAACATTCTTTGGTAATGCGCTCCGGGTACGACGTGCCAAAGGTGGTTGATGACATTGTTGGTGAAAAACCACTGCCCATGGTCATCGTAGTCCAGGCCCCAAGGGTTCGTCGTTCCGTTGGTAACAATTTCAAATTCCTCGCGCACAGGATGGTAACGCCAGATGGAACAACTAAAGGTGGGTCGCCGGCCAAGCGGAGTCGAAGGAGTTCCCACAGTCGAAGTATCGGTGATGCCGTGACGCCCGTAGAGCCAACCTTCTGGTCCCCAACGGAGCCCGTTGACCATATTGTGACGTGCACGAAGACTGAATCCTTCCAGTTTTACTTCAGGTCGACCATCGGGAACGTCATCGCGATCGCGATCAGGTAGAAACAGCAAATTTGGTGCGCTGGTAATCCACACTCCGCCAAAGCCAATCGTGATTCCCGTCAGTCGCTCTCCTTCGTCCCAAAAGACCTTGCGAGAATCGAAAGTGCCGTCATTGTCCGCGTCCTCAAAAATCAGAATTCGATCCTTCTTCTTAAGATCGTATTCGCCGCCTTCGTAGGTGTAACATTCGGCGACCCAAAGCCGGCCACGGTCATCAAAATCAAAAGCGATCGGTTGGCGAACATCGGGTTCGCCAGCAAACAGCGTAGCGTGAAACCCCTGGGGAAGATCCATCATCGCCAAGGATTCCAAGGGCGTGGGTGGATGCTCCCCTTCTGCCTGAGTGTTGATCGCGTGGGGAAAGGCTTGTGGATCTTCCTGGCCAGCAGAAATACCGGTGAGCAGAACAACGCAACAAAGGCAGGCTAGGAGCGAGGGCAAAGCGACGCGTAATGGAACTGCAAGGCACGAGCGAAAGGCAACGCGCAAGAGAAAGCGTCGATTATGTGTGGAATACAAGGGGGCACTCCGCAATCAAATCGGGCGGGAAGGTAAAATAGATTCTGCCCATCCTACTCCATCGACGCCCCTTTTTGTTGAGAGTTCCCTGTGACTCGTTTGGAACACCGAAATTGGACACCAGTTCTCTTCTTACTGATTGCTTTCTTGCAGCAAACCCTGAATGCGCAAGAATCGGATTCACGTCGTATATTCCTAATCGGCAACTCGCTCACCTGGGATACCGTGCCGCCGAAACTAGACGGCAAGGTGCAATGGCACGTTGATTGTGGAAAGAGCCTGCCCTACATGGTTGAGAATCCTGAGGATCCGTGCGTCAAGACTTCTACAATCTGGCCGAATGCACTCAAGGAAAACACCTTCGACATTCTTTGCATCCAATTGCACTATGGATCTACTTTCGACCAAGACCTGCAAGCCCTCAAGACATTGATCGACCTGCAGCCAACAGCCAAAATCGTTCTTCACACCGGCTGGGCCAGGCATGCAGAGCGAGCCGGCGAATGGGGAGGGCAATCTTCGAAGGGCGCAAAGATCCAAGGCGATACTAGGATGAGTCACTGCATCGCCTACTTTGAAGCCATGCTAGAAAGGTTGCGTAAAGAATATCCAAAGCGTTCTTTCGCTCGAACCAATGCAATGGACGCACTCCAGCAAGTAGAACTGGACATTGCATCAAGCACTGCACTGTATACCAAAGTCGAAGAGTTGTACCGCGATGCGATCCACATGAACGTGGTTACCGGAAGATATTTGATGCACAATGCAATGCGTCAAGCCCTTGGGCAATCTTTTTCGAAGACTGGCTTTGAGAAACTCGACGGAGAAACCCAAAAATACTTCGACAGCGTACTCGAAGACTTGGCCTCCGAGTCACTCCAAGATGATCGCTTCGACACAAACTAGTTCGGAACGAATAGTCTGGACACGATGCAGACCAAATTGATCGATAATCGTTAGCGAAGATTTCTTGGCTAGAATCGAATCATTGCATTTGTAAACGACTAGGCAGCGACTGTCATTCTTGATCGGAAAGGTTTCCTGATGATGCGATTCCTCGACGGGAACGCATAAGAACGCCGGAACCGCCGTTGCTTCCTTGCCGCCGAAGAAGGTTTCGGAGCGTTTGATTTTCGCATCCTGCTTCGAGTCGAGCTTGATCTCGTAGGCTTTGAAGAGATCGAGCGATTTGTCTTCGTCTTTGGGTCGGCCCGTTTCAATCCGCTGGGCTACAGACAAGAAGTACTTGGCTTCTCCTATCTGCACGCGATAGGATTTATCACTTATCGCATCCTGGATTTTGAGCCGGTTTTCTTGATCGCCTCCGCCATAAGTAATCTTGTACCAGCTCATGAAAGCTGGAGTCTTGTCCTTGGTCGCAGACTGCGGAATCGAAAGTCCAATTGGTCCTTTCAAGGAAGTCCGCCGCAACTGTTTATCGAATTGCGATTTCGTTTTGACGCTATGAACGATTTCTTCGGCTGGCGTTCCTTCGATCAACTCCCAGCGAAAGTCTGCCAGTTTCGTTTGCTGTGCAGACAGAGAATTGCAAAACAGCAGGCCGAGGAATATGGTCAGGTAGCGAATTTTCATCTCTTCACCCGTGGCGACATCGAATCACGAATCTGAAAGAAACACTGTGAAATTGCTAACTCAAAAGGGAGGCACTTTTGCACTCGAAATTTTTGCTGGAACATTCGAAGACAACCAGTAAAAAAGAAAACGCCGATCAAATGACCGGCGTTCTCAACTCTTCAGTGTCCCGAAAAAAAGCTTACTCAGCGGCCTTCTTCTCAGCCTTCTTATCCTTTGGCAGGATGACAGTGTCGATCACGTGGATAACACCGTTGAGCGTAGGGATGTCAGCCTTCACGACCTTGGCCTTGTTGATCATCACGGTGCCGTCTTTGACAGCGATTTTGACCTTTTGACCTTGTACGGTCTTCGCAGAGTCCATGGTCACGACCTTCTTGGACATTACCTTGCCGGAAACGACGTGGTACTTCAGGATCGCAACCAACTTGTCTTTATTTTCTGGCTTCAGAAGCTCTTCCAAAGTTCCCTTGGGCAGCTTCTTGAACGCAGCGTCCGTTGGAGCGAAAACGGTGAACGGGCCTTTGCCCGACAGTGTGTCGACTAGGCCAGCAGCCTTTACTGCAGCAACCAAAGTCGAGAAGTCCTTGTTGCCAGCAGCAACTTCGACGATCGACTTGTCACAAGTTCCACAACCAGCTTGAACGCTGCTCAAACCTGCAGAAACAACGAACAGGCCAGCGAGGGCCATAGAAACAAAACTCTTCATTTTACTCTCCACACGAAATTGTTAGTCGAACGCTACCACCAGCGGTTCTTATTTCTTTTGACGCGAGAGTGTAGGAAGGTGACAAGTAGAAAATGGGATAAAAATCCGTGAATCCAAAAGATTGACTTATTATAAGTCGTTCCACCGCCAATCCTCAGCCAATCTGTCTGCTCAATGCTACTACGATGCTAAGAAACACCCTCCGAAAACGCCTGCACTCCTCAGTTTGCTACCCCTTGGAAATCTACTGCGTTTACAATCCCGTTGCGCGCCGAGGAAGCACGGGCGTCTTCTATTTCAGATTGCCAAGCATAGTTTGGCCAGAATGCGGGAACGATTCGACCTCGAAAAATGAATGACATCACGACTTGCTCGAACTTACCCAGGACACCCGATCTGACAGCTTGCATTTGTAACACCATTCTTTGCCTTCTACTAATTGGACTCGGCGAACGTGCACAGGCTCAAGAGCTCGCCTGGCAACTTGATCTCGGCCAGCGATCCATAGAGCTGAAGCCTCCGTCGATCGCGTCGCAGCTTCGCAACCAATGGCCGGACGATTTGGAAAGCGAGTTTCAAACGCGTGCTAAGCGCATCATCAAGCGACAGCGAGAAAATCAAAAAGCTGGCGTGAACACCTACTTTGAGAACGAGAAACGCAGCTATGGATTCTTGATGGCCCACATTCTAGGCGGAAACGTGGCAGAGGGGCTTAAGAAACTTCAAGTCCAAGACCACCAACACGAGCAGTGGCACAAGGAAACCGCTGGGATAGATTACTTCGCCTGCTTTACCTTGAAGCACCAGATACGTAAGTATTTCTTCTTTGGCCCAGCATTAGATCCTAAGTACAAGCAGCAGATGTATGAGGGGGCGAAAAAATGGACCGTTAAGGATCCACTGAAACGCCCTCACTACGCCTTCGATGATAGTACAGGTTGGGGACCAAACGCCAAGAACTCCTGGGTAGACGTTCGTTCAACGGAAAATCTTTACTTGATGCGCGTGACGAGTGTATATCTGATGGCTGAGGAAACAGGCAATCGTGAAACAACACAACTCTACAAACAAGAAATTCTCAATTACGCTAAAACTCTTCTTCACATCGGAATCGGTGAATGGGACTCGGAGAATTACCACGGGCACTCCATCGCCCCGTTGTTAAATCTTTACGACTTCGCAAAAGACGAACAAATCAAGGTAGCCGCCAAGGCTTGTCTCGATTTCTTCGCCGCTGCCGGGGCGGTGAAGTATTGGAGAGGTGGATTCAACGGCCCGACCAAACGCGACTATAACCATGCCCAACCATTCGGTGGTAGTGCGGCCAATTCATTGTGGGTTTGGTTCGGTGATCATCCAAGGGGCAAATCTGATCACTGGGAATCCGACGAAGTGCACCAGATCACCAGTGCGTATCGTCCTCCGTTGGCCGTTGTAAATCTCGCCAGGAAGCGATTCGATAAACCGATTGAGATCTTTTCTGCCAAGCCAGAATATTCGGCGACAACGAGCCACCGAATCAACGATGCAGAATACTTAGAGACTCAGTACATCGCGCACAGCTACCAGATGGGCTCGCTGACATGCGGTACTTCGGTGGACGGAGGAGATGTTTGCGGCTTCAAGATCTTGGTTTGGGACGAGGACGAGGGCGCTGTCACAATTCAGGCTGCTCCAACCGCAAACCCAAAATATCCCGGTTCACCCATGTACAAGAAAGATATTGTGTCGGCACAAAACCGCGTCGCCCAACAAGAGAACATTGCTCTGTGGCTAACTAAAGATGGTCGATCAGCCTGGACTTGGGTTTTCCCTCAGTCGGTTCAAACCGAACATGTTCAAGGCGTGACCTTTCTCAAGTCCGACAAGACTTGGATCGCCATCCGTGGTCTAGGAACCTCCGATGTTATCAGAGACCGAACCAAGACTGCTACCATCAACGATTCGAAGAAACCAAAATTTCCAGGGCATCAAGCTTTTTCTGCCGTTGGAACGAATCGTAATTTTTGTGGAATGGCCGTTGAAATTGGCGAGAAAGAATCGCACGGATCGTTTGAACAGTTTCGCGCCGACGTGCTGGCTGCTGAAGTCGATCCCTCGGAGCTCGAAAAAGGAATCGTGCGATACAAAGCCAAGGATGGAAAACACTTGGGAATTCACTGGAACGACGACCCCATGAATCTGGGCGTTTGGCGCAGTGGCAAACATCGCAATCTACAAGACGCCAAACGGCAACTTTATGACAGCAGCGTCATTCGCTCTACTTGGGACAGTGGAACGCTCGAAATTAATGCCGGCGGCGAGTCGTTCACCGTAGCGGAATCCAATTTCTTGAAATGACGAGTCGCCAAACCAGCCTTGGATACATTCCTCACGCAGATGCAGTGTTGCGAATTTCGTTTGCAAGTTGCTTTGCCCCTTCGACTTTCGAGTTTGCTTGGCCCATAATGAGGCATCAACAATCAGCCTTTGCTAACCATCCTCTTCCATCCCGCCGAGACTTCCTATGAATCGTACCTGCAAAGAATTCCTTGCTGTCTTTTCCTTCGCTCTTCTGCTTTTCATACAAGCGCCGACCGCGTCAGCCAAAGGGCCAACACCAAAACCACTCAAAGTCTTGGTTGTCGCTGGAGGCTGCTGCCACGACTATGCAACGCAAACAAAGCTGCTGAAAGAAGGCTTGGAAAAGCGACTACACGCCGAGGTCACGATAGAATTTAATCCGGCCAAAGGGACGGATACAACTTTTAAGATCTATGAATCGGATGACTGGGCCAAGGGCTATGACTGCATCCTACACGACGAGTGCTCGGCCAAAGTCATGGACAAGGAATATGTTGCTCGCATCCTGAACGCCCACAAGAATGGAGTTCCTGCAGTTAACCTTCACTGTGCAATGCACAGTTATCGTTGGGGTGACTTCCGGCAGCCTGTGGAATTAGGCGCGGACAACGCTGGTTGGTATGAAATGCTTGGAGTACAGTCAACGGGTCACGGCCCCCAGTCACCGATTGAGGTCACTTACGAAAAGCACGGCATCACACAGGGACTCGAAAACTGGACGACCATCAACGAAGAACTTTACAATAATGTTCGCGTTTACGACGGCACCACGGTTCTCGCCTCGGGCAAGCAAACGATGCAGCCGACGAAACGCCAGCTGAAAGTCGATCCCGATGCAAAACCACGTGAAGCTACCGCCGTTGTTGCTTGGACGAACGAATATGGTCCCAACAAGACGCGAATTTTCAGCACGTCCTTGGGTCACAACAACGACACAGTTGCCGACACCAAGTACTTGGATTTTGTCGCTCGTGGTTTGCTCTGGGCAACCGGCCACTTGGGCAAAGATGGAAAACCTGACGCAGCCTTCGTGAAGTAGTATTCCATTGCAGATGCAGCGCTTCGCCGAAGAAAAACGAGCCAGCCAAAGAATTGGTGCATCAAGAAACGCCGCCTTCCGCATTCGCGCGTGCGGTTTAGCGGCTTTGCTATTGGTTGCAGCATGCCCAGGAATCGCGGATGACAAAGGTGTTGTGGAAGAATTTCCACGCCAGCCCATCAAAGTCGTAGTTCCCTTCGGAGCAGGGGGTGGAACGGACACCTTCACGCGCATCATTCAATCTGCAATCGAAAAAAACGACCTGCTTTCGCAGCCTCTCGTGGTGATCAATGTGCCAGGCGCAGGCGGATCGATTGGTTCACGTCGAGTCAAGAACGCGAGGCCGGATGGCTACACGATTCTTCAGATCCATGAAGGCATGTTGACCAACAAGTATGCGGGCAACACGAACTTTGGACCGGAAGCCTTTATCCCAATTGCTGGCACAGGCCAGATGGCGCACGTTATCGCGGTTCCAGATGACTCGCCGTATTCCGATCTGAAAGATCTATTGGATGCGGCTGAAGATAGCCCAGATAGTGTTGTCTTCGCTGTCGGCATTGGCGCTCCCAGTCACTTTGCAGGCATGATGTTAGAAAGCGCTCGTTCTCAAGCAACCAAATTTCGATTTACGCAATCTGGCGGAGGTGCCAAACGTTTTGCCAGTTTGATGGGCGGACACTGCGATGTCAGCACTTTTTCTGTCGCCGAGTACATCGAGTTCAAGAAGACTGGACTGCGAGCGCTGGCGATACTATCGCAGGAACGTAGCAAGCAAGAGCCTGACATCCCTACCGCCATCGAACAAGGCGTTGAGGTCATCAGCACAAACATGCACTTTTGGTGGGCTCCCAAAGGAACGCCTCCACAGCGTGTGGAGTTACTCGCCCAAGCACTCAACAAGGCAATGAAAACCGAAGAAGTCGGAATGCAGTTGCTACAGTTGGCGACCGAGAATGAATTCCATGCTGGCCCAGATTTGCAAGCAGAATTGGAGGCTCGCGAACAAAGCATCGGTAAAGTCGCGCCAAGAGAAATTGCGGCCACTCCAAATTTTGGCTTGGGTATTCTTGGCATCGTTGCCCTGACTGGCATCATGGCATTCTGGCCAAAGAAAACTGCTGAGGCGGAACGGCCAAAGGAGACTGAGGCGTCCAGCCCAAGCATGCCAGCGATTCTGATTGCACTAGCTGCAATAACTTACGTCGGTTGCCTACAATTTCGAATCCTTGACTATCGCATCGCAACGATCCTGTTTGTTTGCGCTGCCGGTTGGACGTTCTGCTGGCAGCAACGTCTGTCCCGAGTGCTCGTCGCGATACTCTCAGTTTTGCTAGGCTTCGGACTACATTTCGTTTTCACTCAAGTCCTTGTGATCGACTTGCCATAGCGTTTGCTTCTTCTGATTTCGCCGTGCTGGAATTCACCAAATCACTTCCAACCTTTTTGAGCTCGCCGGAGTTGCTGTTGATGACAGCACTTGGTACGGCGCTTGGAATTACCGTTGGAGCAATGCCTGGTTTGACCGGTGCGATGCTGATCGCTTTATCCTTGCCGCTGACTTTTTCGATGTCCGGCGACAGTGCAATGGTCTTGCTAGTTTCGATGTACGTTGGCAGTGTGTCTGGCGGACTCATCACTGCGACTCTGCTGAAGATCCCTGGTACGCCGGCTTCGATGATGACGACGCTGGACGGTTACCCGATGGCGCAATCCGGCCAGGCCAAAAGAGCCTTGGGATTGGGCATTTTAGCCTCTCTAGTTGGTGGTTTGATCGGCTGGGCTTTCCTGGCACTTGTCTCGGCACCGCTTGCTACCTTAAGTCTCAAGCTCGGGCCTTTTGAATATTTTTCGCTGGTTTTGGTTGCCTTGGTTTTGATCTCAAGCGTGAGCGGCAAGTCATTGACGAAAGGAATCTTTGCCGGCAGCTTGGGTTTGCTGCTTGCCATGCCGGGCATCGATCCTGCAACAGGACAACCTCGAATGACCTTTGGTATTGGCGAATTGGAGGATGGCCTCAAGTTGCTTCCCGTACTCATTGGATTGTTCGCGATCACTCAAATCCTTCAGTCCGCAGGCTCAAAGTCCCCGCCGCAGAAGGCTGCCGAAATTGCAAGTGGTAGCTGGATCAGAATTCGAGACCTCCTCGGGCACGGCATCAACTTACTCCGGTCCTCTGTCCTGGGCACATTAGTCGGAATTCTGCCGGGGGTTGGTGCAAACATTGGATCAGTCATCGCTTATACGACGGCCAAGAACATATCAAAATCACCCGAAGAGTTCGGGCAGGGCAGTGAGGAGGGAATTGTCGCCTCGGAAGCCGCCAACAATGCCAGCGTGGGCGGCGCCTTGATTCCACTGTTCGCGATGGGCATCCCGGGCAGCGTCATTGATGCCATTCTTTTGGGCGCGTTGACAATTCATGGCCTGCAACCGGGTCCCATGTTGATCGAACAAAATCCCACATTGTTTCAAACCTTGTTGGCAGCAGTCCTGCTCAGCAACCTACTGATGTTTGGCATGATGGCGGTAAGTGCTAGATACTTGTCGCGACTGGCCGAGATTCCACAATACTTGCTTGTTCCCACTGTACTTACACTTTGCGTCCTAGGATCTTACGCCCTGGCCAATAGGATGTTTGACGTGTGGGTCATGCTTGGTATGGGTGCGTTGGGATTGGTCATGAGTCGATTCAAACTTCCTTTGGCGCCCTTTGTCATCGGTTTTGTCCTAGCGCCGATTGCGGAAACTCACTTGGCTGAAGGATTGATGCAAAGTGGGGGTAGTTGGATTCCTCTCGTGGCACGCCCCATTTCGCTTTTGCTACTGGCCGTCGCGGCGGCGGTTTTCATTTACGGTGTTAGGCAGCATCAAAAGCCTGCAACACCAGCCTCAAGCACAGGATCCTAGATTGAAAAAGCGGCCAAACATCCTTTGGTACTGCACCGATCAGCAACGCTTCGACACCATCGGCGCGCTCGGCAATCCTGATGTTCGCACGCCAGTCGTTGACCAGCTCGTCCGCGATGGAGTTGCCTTTACGCACGCTTATTGCCAAAGTCCAATTTGCACGCCCAGTCGATCAAGCTTTATGACGGGCATGTACCCTTCGCGTATTCATAACACGCGAAACGGCAATGAGACTTTTCCTGAACATCCGCCGGTGATCACCAAGCTCATTGCCGAGAGTGGCTACCGCTGCGGGATGATTGGCAAGTTTCATTTGCAGAGTTCTGGCCGCCGCACCGAACCGAGAATCGATGACGGTTTCACCTTTTGGAAGTTTAGCCACGCGCCGCTGACGATTGGCAGGAGGGCCATCACTACGCCGAGTGGGTCCGCTCTCAAGGAGGTGACTTGGACACATTGCGGGAAAGCGAGGATCGGGTTCCAACAGAACTGCATCAAACAACATGGGCAACTGAGGAGGCATTGACATTTCTAGACTGCCATTACAATTCTGAGCAACCTTGGCTCTTAAACGTCAATATCTACGATCCTCATCCGCCCTTTATTCCTCCCAAGAGTTATGCGGATCAGTTTGATCCTTCTGCTATGCCCGGTCCCTATTTCAGAGAGTCGGATCTGGAACACCAGGCTAAGTTTGCGCAAGTCGATTTTCAAGATGAAATCCGAACTCCCGAGCAGCATGATGCCTTTGCCAAGCAAGCTCGATACTATGCGATGATCGCGCAGATTGACGATCAGTTCGCAAGAATCTTGGAACATCTTGATTCAACCAGGCAGCGCGAGAACACCGTAATCATTTTCACCAGCGATCATGGCGAAACTCTCGGCGATCACGGATTAATGTTCAAGGGCTGTCGCTTTTACGAAGGGCTGGTTCGCGTACCGCTAATCTTCAGCTGGCCGGGACAATTCTCCACCAATTTGCAGAATGACAGCCTAGTAGAACTAACCGATCTTTCTGCAACCCTTCTGGACTTGGCCTCTGTGGAGCAACCGGAATACATGCAGGGACGTTCGCTGACCCCAGCCCTTCACAACTCGCCAGAATTTAAAGCTCGCGAGTTCATTCGCAGTGAGTACTTTGACGCGCTCGATCCTCATTTCACAGGAGGCACTGGGACGTACGCAACGATGTATCGCGAAGGAAAGTACAAGCTATCGCTCTATCACGATCATGATTTGGGCGAACTGTACGATCTCGAAAAAGACCCGTGGGAATTTGAAGATTTATGGGATAGCCCCGAGCATCAATCCATCAAGAACGATTTGATCCTGCGAAGCTTCAACGCCCACGTGCGACTCACCACCGATGTTGGCAGTCGCCGCATTGCCCCGATGTAATTCATCATTATTTTTTATACAAATCCCTGACCAAACTCTACCCTGCGGCTTGGTAAGCCTCTTTCAGCCATTTTTTCAGCTCAGCATTCACCTCGGCTTTCTTAGTGATACGGACGCGATGTGAAACCATCGCATTGAAGCTACCTGATGCCTCCAAACGGTCGGTGGTTTCTTTCCCTTTGAGGTTTAGCCCCACATCGATTCGATCCTTGGTAGACGGCTGAATGATCGCGAACTGTTTCTTGCGTCGCAAACTGACGTACGCCTTCTTTGGCGATACTTCCACATCGTCGCCCAGCTTTTGCACTGCAGTGATGAGGGCGTCATAAATTGGCTTCAGTCCTTCTTTGGCTCCCGAGTATTGTTTTCCTACCAGGTCGTCGTCGCCCGCTGCGGCGACAGGATTAAGTGCTTGATGTGCAACCATATTCGCGAATCCATGCGTGAGACCATGCTCAGACTTCAAAAACTTGATGATCTGCATGTGCTTTTCAATTTTGCTCTTGGCCACGATCTTAAGCCATTGCTCAAGGGTTTTGCCCGTTTTCTCCTTCATGTTCTCAATCATCTTTTGAGCCATCGCATCGACCGATTGTGGCATGATTAAAACCTCGCACAGAAAAAAGCTGGAAAAACAAACCGGAACCAAAGTGCGGCAATCATAGCTCGAATTACAGCTACACGCTATCCGGCGCTTAGAATACCAGCACGACGCGTGAGCGATTGAAGATGCGAGTGAGTGGATACTCGGTCGGTATCACTCGATTTTCATTAGCTTGCGCCTCATGCTTACGCAAGAGCGCAGGCGGCTACTCGGCCCAGGCTTCTGGTTCCATGCGGAATGTCTGATTGACGCCGCGCGTTCGATCCCAAAGGTAGACGTCCCAAGAATAAGCGCGATACATGACTTGGCAATTCTGGCGCACAAAGTAATCGAAACGCGCGCCTGCGTATTCCCAGCGGAAGTTTCTAGAAACGTTCTTGATCTTTTCGCGATTGAGCAGAATCCAAATGCGATCGTGTTGCGCCATCGCGCGCTGTAGCGTACCAATTCGTCCCATCGATTCGGCTCCGCCGTTACGGTCTACTAATCGGCCGTCTTCTTCGCTCCGATACACAAAGTCGTATAAAATGGGAATGCAGATGTCATAATCCGCACGCCCGGCCTCCAGCAGCGCGCAGTGCGGGTGTGGTTCGGTAATGGCTATCTTGTCTCCAGGGCGAATATTCGCTCGCACGTATGACGCGGCTCCTGAGGAATCGGGCAAAATGCGAATCGAATACGACTCTGGGATTCGCCAAGGGCTAAAGCTGGCAACGCCAAATCCAACAATGATCAAACTTAAGAATGCCTGGGCCTTGTGCGACCAGCCTCGTGTTACTCTGGCAGATACGACTTTGATTCCGTACACGGCAGCCAGTACCCAGAGCGGCAGATATGAATACTGATAGCGAAATCCGAGTCCGGTTACCAATAAAACGGTTCCGAAAATCCCGGCTAGCAAGAAGAACGTAACCGCCAACATTCCTGTCGCTCGCTTTCGCAGGCAGACGATCATGCCAATGACGGAAAAGGGCGCTAGTAGAACGTGAATGCGCGCGTATCCCATGAATAAGGAAAAGAAATTCAGCGGATAGGCAAAGTGCGGACTCATCGTCGATTCAATATTGGGCGAAATGCCTTCAAGCCGCGTCAGACATTTCACCTTGAAGGCCAACAAATTCAAAACGATGCATCCCATTACCAACGCAGCCACCGCCGCGAACTTGATCTCATTGCGCAGTGTTTCCGGCTTGGCCATCAGCGCATAGCAAATCGCGCAAGGAACAATCAGCAACAGGCTGATTTCTTGGCTAAGTACCGCAATACCGAAACAGATAAAGGCTAGGGCCCGTTTCCATGGCACCGATTGTTGAATAAAGCCGCAAATAAAGAAGTAGATGGTGGCGACTGTCATTGTTTGCTGCTGCTGATAAAAGCGAGCCACGTGCGACGTGAAGATGCAGAATGGGTTGAGGCAAATCAATAGCGCAGCAGCGACCCCGATGGGCTGACTCTTAATTACCCTGGAGCCAATCAAATAGCTGAACAACGCTGCGATAAGGCCAGCTGCAATAGCTGGCCCGCGCATGACCCAGATGTTGTCACCGAACAACACGATGAGACCACCGGCTAGGTAGTGATAGAAGGGCCCGCGCGTGTACCAAATCCCTTTATAGATTTCTGGCAGACCACTGATCGCAATATTGAGTGTGGTTTGCACCGAGGCGTATTCATCGTCGTCAAGGGCTTGATCATCCACGCCGTTGTAGCGAACCAGCAACCCCAGGAACAGAACCGCAAGCAACACGATTTTCCATCGATGCGAAGAGCGATCACGACTGGGACGGGCCGAATAGCCAAACCGAAATCGAGTCATCGTAAGGGCTACAGCTGCCGCCGATGCTACCACTAGCCAACGCCATAAGTTGTTCGAAATGAACCAAATGTATTCGCTGCGTTCGGCCATACTGATCTTGAGTAACTCACTTAGTATCACAATCATGGCGGCGCTCCACATGGGGGAGACCATCATCTTGAGTAGCACCCGGCTAACCGTTCCCGTGATATAGCCATACGAAAGCAACAGAACTGCCAGTAGGAAAGACGTGACTCCAACAATGTAATGAGGAAAACCCGCTGGTTGCTTCACCTGCAAGAATATCTGCCGCAATTTATTGTAATCAGGTGGCATCACTGCTTCTGAACGCTGGTCGTTGATCGTCCACGGTTGCTCATCTTGCAGGATGTTTTCGACTTCTGTTCCGCGCACTAATCCCATATCGACCGCGATGCGCCGGGCGTTTGGCATATTGAACTTTTTGTTCACGTCGACAAGGGCCACTTCGATTTCGTTCTCGCCTTCGACCAAGAACTGCTTGATGTCAAAGCCGACGAGATCAAGCTTGGCATGTCGAGCGGCTAGTTTCTTGGGCAAACGGATATCCAACTCTTCCTTCATTGGATCTGCCATATTTGGCCGAACAGGCTTGTCTTCATAAGCCCGCTTGAGTTGCGTCCGGCGTTCGACACTCATCGACGGATCGTCATTGAGATTGAGTTTCTTATCGTTGGTCTTGAAGATATCCTTCATCACATCCCCGTGAGCCGGAGACAGAAAGGTTTCGCCAATGTGCACCCCACCGACTTCATCCTTGTCGACACGTTCTGGGGCAATTGCCAGGGCCTTTCGGCTTGCCGGCTGAGCCAACCACATTCCTTGCGAATTGTTATAGCCAGGCCCAGTAATTGGGCGCAGCGGCTTTCCGTTGATCCGCATGATGTAGGGTCCGAGACTCAAAATACGAACCCAAGCAGCATCAAAATCCTTTTTTTTGATGTTCACCGTCGTGCGAAAAACTGCTTCGCCCTTCTGCGGAGCCAATCGCCACTTGTTGAGGAATGGCGTCTCGAAAATTCCGTATGGAGGGATCCGCCACAAAGAGTCATAACGAGGCTCAATCTCTCGGGCTTGGGGCCAATGATCGATTGGAAATCCTGTCTCCGTCCATTCTCGGTCGTTCGCGCCAAGAGGTACGTAACTTCCCTTCCAGCCCATGTGGCTGTTCAGGGGCATCCGCTGACCATTTTCAAAAATGATCTCGCCTGTAAGCACAAATTTGCAGTTCGGATGCCGCGCCTGCGCCGTCACGGACAAAGCATTCATTTCGCCCGCCTTGAGATAGCGTGTTACATCCAAGAACATCGGCAGCTGCCAATTCTTATTGTCACTCCACTGGTACTCGCGCGGATAATTTAGTCGCAGCGCACCGGGCTGATATCGCAGACGTTGTCCAAACTCAGTATGTCCATTTTGATAGTCACGCGTAGCGCGATACAGAGTCCAACGGCCGCACGGGTTGCCATTCATGATGACTTCGAAGCCATTGTCGGCGGAAATTGCTACCCAAGCTCGAGCGATCTTTGCGGGCGGTAGCTTGAAATCCAGTCGAAAAACGGCACCAGCCATGCGGTCGCCGCGAGCCGCAATCCAATAGGATTCGTTTGGGAATTTGTAGGGTTTAATCACGCGATGCGGTTCGATGCTGGCCATTGAGACACACCAGGAGCAAATCGCCACTGCAATGGCAAGGCTCAAGATTCGTTGCCAGACTCCAAAGACGAGCAAACGTTCCCACCAACGTTCCTTTTCCGCGTTGGCATTTGAAAATCTTCCCTGAGGTTTAGGCTTTGCATACTTACGACTCATTACGGCTGTTGCTCCATTCGGTAGACAACTTGCCGTCGAGTCTCCTCGAGGTCGCCAAGGTCATAGGCCAATTGGGCTAAGTGCTGGTGGCATGAGGTGCGATAGCCACGTGATTCCGGCATCCCAACATTGGCCACGGAGGCGTATATTTCCTGCAAGCAATATTGCGCGGTCACAATGTCATCGGCGCGCACTGCGAGTAGGAGGCGTATATAGGAGGCTTTGATCATGCATGGGTAGTCTGCACGAAACCGGTCGACCAACTTCAAGGCTGCTTCTTCTTCGCCCGAGTTGAAGCGAATGACCGCGCAGCGCAGCAGATAACGCCCGGCTTCGCGCTTCACGGCAAGATCTTCCGCCTCCATCAACTCTTTGTAGATGGCCAGCGCTTGCTCAAAGTATCCGTTCGACTCAAGCAAGAATGCTTCGGCAAAACGAGCGCGTTCTGAATCTACATTAAGACTGTGCTCCAAGATTCCCTCCTGGACCATCAAACCAGAATCAAAAGCAAGGCAGGGCATCCACGCACGATATTCGCGCATCGTCTCGAGGGAATCAGCTGTTTGCCCCATCTCATATTGCACATGTGCCTTCTCAAGAATCGTGGCCACGTAGAAGACACGCCCAGTCACCAGAAGCACCCATGGGACCGCTATCAGCGCGCAGCGAATCATTACCCAGATCACAATCTCATTTGACAATCCCCGAGTCTTACCCGGCAATCGGGTGCACAGAACTCCCACCATGAGCAAAAGACTGCCCATCATCATGCTGGCCCAGCCCTTGCCCATGAAAACCCAGAAGGTGTGGCAGAGTCCGGCCCAAGTTAGAAAGTCTTGAAGCGTGGCAATATCGGTATCGATGTAAGGAGGTGTGATCGCAGCCAGGAACTTTGGCGGGTCCTTGAGACTGACTTCCCAGGCTCCGCCCTGGATCTCATATTCGCGAGATGTGTACGTATCGCCCCCATACCAACACAGTTGATCATGCTGCGAGAACATCCATGCCGCTAAATGGGAAACTTCGGGGTCGTCGACGATTACTAAGTGCGAGAAGGCCAAGCCGACGGTCATACAGATTGCCGCCAACGTTCCCAGCGCTTGCGCTCTTGCCATAGCTTCAAGCTTTGTACGTACCACGTAAACGGCCGTGGCGCATATCGATACGACCACAATCGCCTTGCACGGATATTCAAACTTACTAGTCTGCAATTCCGCCACGAGTTTGTTTGGCACGCGTTTGGTAGGCAGAACATCACTTTGATCCACAACAGGCGCAGCTTTGAGGTAAACCGGTACTTGGTACCAAGGATCTTTGGCACTTACCAAAATCAGAAGCAATCCCAAGCCGAGAAACCCCAGCCCACCCAACAACGGAATGTTGTAGGGAGGAATGATCAGTTCCTTGCCGAACTCGATGTAGGGCTTGTACTTCGGGTACCACTTGTTGCGAATGCGATCTTCGAAATAGTCGTAGACGCGTTCGTAGGTACCTACAGCCAAACGCCACGGGCTACTCAATAATTTCAACCAGCTGGATTGCATCGCCTTCTCGGATAATTCGATGTCCCTTTACAAACACAACTTCGCCCTCTTCCAACCCTTCGCCCACTTCGGCCCAATCGTGTCCGACATAGCCAAGCTTGACAGGTTTTTGTGACCATTCGGTGGTTACTTCGTCGACGACCGCATTTAGCGGATAACTAACCAGTGCACGCGAGGCCGCAACCGATAGAATGCCGTTGCGTGGTACTACGTTGGCAATGCAGCGTGTCCGGATTTTCACGTTTCCGGTCATGCCAATCGCGATTTGCTTGGACTCGGCCAATTGCGACTGCCCCTCGAATTCGAATCGAACGCGAAACGTAGCC
>JBCCEO010000054.1:0-18928 GCA_039030255.1 Planctomycetota bacterium
ATGTCCCTGCTGGGCTACTGACGAGGTTCCTTCTATCTCAACTGGAACCGGACTCCTCGCTTCGGTGAGGGCCGGTTTGAAATCTACTTCGCCAAATTCCCCAGCTCTTTTTCACTTAGAATGTCATGAAAGCTCTTTGCCAAACGAGCATCTATCTCGAAAAATCTCTCCGGGTCATTTTGCCTGAAGCAGAAGGCAACAACGTTTCACCGGAGTTTGCCGCAACCGCAGCTGACAATCTAAAGTCGCTTGGTTTTGGACTGAGCGCGACACTCTTGGAACGCCTTGCCTGCCTGCGAGAAGAACAAGTAGCCGAATGGTACGATCGCATTCTGCCAATCCTGAAGGAAATGGTAGGTGCCCATCACAAGTTCAAGCCCTTCTATCCCAACTTCCCCAAGCAGGTGAAGGAAGCTTCCGAGGCAGAACTATATTTCAACGCCATCACGCACTACTTTGGATTCCTACTTTCCGATGCATTGGATGATCCAAACTTAGTTGTCCTGCCAAGCTATGAAAAAGAAGCCCGTCCTTTACTCAAAGAGTTTCAGCAGCTGCGCTGGATCGAGCTGGGCAGCGAAGAGAATTTTGATTCCATCTTCACGCGCCTTGCATCTTCCAATGGCTCTTTATCCGCTCGCGATCAAGAGATTCTTGCTTGGTTTGCGGAACATCGCGACGTGGATAATCTGGTACCAGATAAGATTCCACAGAAGGAAACCTTGGCACTGCTGGTATCGATTCTCCCAGATCCATCTTGTCTACAGTCTGCGATCAAAACTGCTACAGATGTTCTGCGTATTGCCGTGGCCATGTCGCAAGGCGATATCTCACTTGCACAGACGACCAAGTTTTGTAACTTTTCGAAAGCAGAGCGAAGATTCCTGCTGTCAGCATTGGAGAACGTGGGTGAAACGCGCACGGAAGACATGCTCCGCTGGAAGGGGCGATGGCTACGTTTAGGTGAACGCTTACACCCAGGCGACTTCAAGCACCGATACCCAAAAGCACTGGAGTCGTTTGACGTCCTGCGCAACAAGGAACCAGTCAAGACTTTTAATCGTCGCGTTGAAGATGCTGTGTCCAAAGGCGATGCGGCTGGCAGCATCCGGCTTCTGAAACAGCGTCCAGGTGACTTTGCACGCCGGCTCGATCACGCATTGCGCAGCCATCGTGATCAAGGCGCGATCGTAGACGCATTCCTGCAAGTTGCCAACAAGGTTTCAACGCCAGTCCTCTTGCAGTTATGGCATCATTTTGAAAATCGCAATGGCGTTCGCAGTCGAGCCTTTTTCCCTAAAGGGAACGCAGCCAAAGTGCAGTTCGATGACAGCCCGCTACCTGATCTACCCGAGGAATTGACCGCACAAGTAGCGAGTGGCACACGACAAGTTTTAGTGGAGCGCTTTAAGGAGCTTCCACAGCTGGGCAAGGTTTTTCTTGCCAAAGAACTCGAGGATTTGATCGTGCCATTCTCGCAGCGTTCTGCCAGCCGCACGCTGCGCAGCATTGCACGGGGTTCGAAATTCAAATTGCCCGAGGGTGAGACTCTGCGATTCTTCTGCTGGTGGAAGAATATCCCCAAAGGATCGGAATGGGACCGCCGAGTCGACATTGATTTATCCGTCTCGTTGTTCAAGTCCAACTGGGAATTGCACGGCGACATTTCGTACTACAACTTGCGTCAGGGCGACTGCTATCACAGCGGCGATATCACTTCGGCTCCACAAGGAGCTTGCGAATTCGTCGATATCAATTTGCAATCCGTGCTGACAATGGGTGCTCGTTACGCAGTGATGAGCGTCTTATCCTTCACCGGTCAGCCCTTCCTGGCATTGCCCGAGTGTTTTGGTGGTTGGATGATGCGCGCTGAGCCGAACTCTGGCGAGGTCTTTGAAGCAAGAACAGTACAAGACAAAATTGATATTACGGCCGCGAGCAAAGCCTGTGTACCGGTGATTGTGGACGCAGAAACGCGCCAGATCTACTGGGCTGACTTGGGTTTGAAGAGTCTGTCGCAAATCAACAACGCCTCGAAGAATTCCGTTGGTTTCAGTCAAATTGGCAAGGCCATTGTGGGGATCAGAAAACCTGCACTCTACGACCTGCTCTCAATGCACGCTGAAGCTCGTGGAGAAGTTGTGGAACAAGCCGAAGAAGCAGATACGCGGTTCCAGCTTCGCGACAGCAACACCAATCTCTTCGACCCTAGTATCATTCTGAGCGAATTTCTGGCGTGAGATCCGTTCCTACGAATCGGGAGCAACAAATCCGCGGAAAACCTGCGGTTTTCAGAAATTGCGCGAAAGGTCGGACTTATTCTTGCCCTCTATTTCTAGGCTTCATCAATCTTCTCTGACTTGGTCAGAGCAATTTATACCAGTGCATTGAGGGCAGAATGGTTTGGATCAACGATGTTCATGCGCAGATGAGTGCGACGAATGTTGGCAGAATCGCAAAAATCCGAAGCTTGGAAGATCTCCAAGCTACGTTGACCGAATGCCATAAGCAGAAATTGCCAGTCAGCATCGCCGGCGGTAAGCATTCGCTCGGCAGGCAACCCTTCATCACCGGCGGGGTCGTGCTCGATACTCGCGATTTCAATCAAGTCCTCGCGCTCGAAGAGAGGACCGGAATCGTCCGCTTGCAGGGCGGCTGCATGTGGCCAGACCTTCAATCCTACTTGATGCATCGCAAAGCGGACTGGGAAATCCATCAAAAGCAAACCGGCGCAGACACCATGTCCATTGCTGGTTCAATCGCAGTCAACGCACATGGCAATGCCCTGCGTCGAGGACCGATCTCCTCGGACGTGCTCTGGCTCCAAGTCGTCTTGGCGGACGGAAGTCAGGTTCACTGTGATCGTCATGAAAACTCTGAGCTCTTCGCTCTTGCTGTTGGAGGCATGGGATTGTTCGGCGTCATTTCTGAAGTCGGGCTGCAGCTGGCGCCCCGTCACACATTTCGAAGAGTTTCGTCTGTTAGCTCTGCTGTAGATGTGGCGAAGCAGTGGAGCGAAGATATCACTTATTCCTATGGCGACATGCAACTAGATATCGACCCAACTACGGATTCGTTTTTGAATCTCGGTGTTCTAAATCAATGGGAGCCCTGGGAGGACCCTCCCTCGGACCCTGCGCCCAGCCTGAATGCAGATTGGGGCAAACTCGTTACGCTGGCGCACGTCGATAAGAAACGTGCATTCCAAGAGTATTGCGCCTACGCACAGAGCGTTGATGGGCGCATCGAATCAAGGGCCGACTTTCAATGGCGTTCCTACAAGGAGAATTATCACAAAGACTTGGAGCGCAAACTTGCGCTACCAGAAAGCGCTGAAATCCTGGCCGAGTTTTTCATCCCGCCATCAAGACTGCCCAGCTTACTCAATTCGGCGCGCCACTCAGCACGTTGTTATGGCATCGACCTGATTCTGGCAACCCTTCGCAGCATACGTAAATGCGAAGTCAGTTTCCTTCGCTGGGCCAAACAAGATTACGTTTGCTTGGTGTTCGCAATCCACACTGAGGATAATGTTCGCGACCTCAACAACACGGACCAGTTTTGCCGACAAGTCGCCGAGACATGCTGCCAAAATCAAGGCAGTTTCTATCTGCCATACCGCAGATTCTATGTGGCAAATCAATTGCGCAGAGCCTACCCAAACCTGGATTCATTGCCTGAGAAGAAGTCCCAGTACGATCCGATGAACATGTTCAACAGCGATTGGTATGATGCGGTCTGCAAAATGAGCTTCGAGGCCACGTGCCAAGGCTAATCTGCTTGTTCGCCAAGCTTTGTCGCAATGTCTCGCAAACTCTTGGGCCAGCTTTCAAAGCTAGCAGACTTTGCCGCATCGATACTTGGGGTAGTGATACCTTTTACCAAAGAAGGTGAGGGCTGGGCGTAGAAGAATGGGACTTGTTGCTGCCCGTAAGTAGCCGCGAGACTATTGGCATACGTCTCTAACTCGGCAGCGTATTGTTCTGGTTGATAGCCAATATTGTTTTCGTTGGGCACCCAAACAACACCAGCAACCGCCATCGGCGTCATTGGACTGACACACCAGTTGTAGGCATAAGTCGGAATCGTGTCGGATGCCACCGTACTATTCTTTCCAGGTTCAGGAAATGCAGGAGCCGAAAGCGGGGCACGTGTTAGATCCGATGATTTACGTTCAGAACGCAAAATGGAGTCGACAAAAAATTCGACTTTCTCCAAGTGTTTGTCAACTGAGGCACGAGCGATGGCAGTATGCGGATACTGCATGAACAGTTCGTTTACTCTGGGATGAAACTCCTTAGCCTTGACATCCTTCACACCTTGAAAAGAAGCCCAAGAGAGCGGCGAAGCCATTTGACGATTGCGTCCGCCATTACCCGAAGACATCGTGATGAAGCCTTGCGGAACACCCTTACGATTGAGTGCCTTCGCGAAATGATAAGCAAACATAGTGACGCCGATTTCTGGATTGGAGAACTCCGCGCTCATCCATGACGACCGATATTTCCCTCCGCCAGTTTCAAATTTTCGTTTGCGCGGCGTCGGAAAAGAGCTTGCCGCCGTCTTGCGTCGAAACTCGCGCACGAGAGGCATTGGCTCTGGTTTGGTAGCTTCCTTGTCGCGGGGGTTATAAGCCATCTCGCCGTTGAGCATTGTAGAGCCAGTCAAATACCAGACATCGCCTACCAAAATGTTTTTGACTTGTTTGGAAAAACCATGGCTTGATTTAACCGTTAGTTGAATGGGTTCTGCTGAAGCAGCAATGGGCGCAAACTCAACCGACCACTGCTGCAAGTCATTGGCGATTGTCCTTTTTGTGATTCCACCTAGCTTTACAGTCACGTCGACGCCTGCATTCGCATGTCCCCAAACGGGAATTTTCTTATTACGTTGAATCACGGCACCATCGCGAAAGTACTCGACGACTTGCAAGATTGGATAGTCTGGATCGGTGTACTGTGCGTACTTTGCTTTCAGCGCTGCAACCTTTTCCAAGTCGTCCTCTTCGAATATCAGCTTCCCATCGATGGCTGCAAAGGGTGTCGCAGGTAAGCCGGCCATGTTGTAGAGATTCGAATTTTCAGGAACCGCACTGTAAGCATATTGCACGCCGATAGGTTCAGGAACATCCGGCGAAGTCACGACGACCTTGGCATCCACGATTCTCGCCTCGGCAGCTCGCCAATTCTTGTCTTTGCCGCAAAGTCGAAAATGGTTCAGCTGATCCTCGGGCGTAGGTCTCGCGGGCTCGACGAATGCACCTGGCTCTTTGTAGTCCTTAGCCATGCCCTTGCTGCCCACCATCAAACCACCGTAGAGACTTTCGGCCTCAAAGGAAACGATGACTTCCGTTCCCTTCACCTCGTAGCCCGAATAAACCGGTCCCGTACAAGCGATTTCCTTGCCATACTGCTTTGCCAGCGCCCAGCGGGCAAGACGCATTCCTGGATGCAACTTATTGAAGTAGTGGATTCCCTGAGGTCGCGCCGAATTGAGGTCGGACTGGACGACCATCCCGACGCCTTCGCGATTGTTCATAAAGTACATGTGCTGCGCTTGTCGGATATCCGCGAAGCCAACATTGTTAGGATCGGGCGAGCCGTAGCATTGCATTTGCGTGAAGTAAAAGGGCATATCCGGCATTCCCCAAGCATCCCGCCAACCATTTACTAAGGCTTCCATGCGAGCCGCATAGATTCTTCCATCACCCGAATTGCTGGTGCCTTGGCACCATATTGCACCTTGAATCGCATAGGGAATCACAGGATTGATTTTGCCGTTGAAGAACTGGGAAGGACCACGCCACATACCCGCAATGCCAGGCAGATTCGGCCTCGCGGGGAACTTACCACCTGCCTCAGAGGCCTTGCCTGCTTTATCTTGCCAACTGCGAATGGTCCCCGCGTAGTCTTTGAAGGCCTGGCGACCTTGCTCGATCAAGGGATCGGCATCGTGTATCAAGTTGCGATCCACCTCAAGCAGTGGGTGACTTTCGATCGCTTCGCGCCGGGTAAAAGCTTCAATGCGAGTGTTGCTATGAGCGGAAAGGAGAATGCCGATCGGCACGTTCAATTCTTTGTAGAGATCGTAGGCAAAAGATAAGGAGAGAGCGGAAAAACCTCCGGCGTTTTTATACGTTTTCCAACCCGCTTCCGAGGTCGCCCGTTTCTGCGGATAAAGGGCTGACACCGTGTCGATACTGATTTCGCGAATTGGAATATCGTTTTCGGATCTCGCGATTTCATTGGCTAACTCGCGGCACATGCTGCTGCCAGCCGTCCAGACCATGTTCGATTGTCCGGAAGAGAACCAGACTTCGCCAACAAGAACGTCCTTCAGCTCGATTTTTTCTCCGCGATCATTGGTCACAGTGCAAACCTGCGCTTCCTTCGACGCAGCTAGCGGGTCCAGCTCGACTTTCCAGTCCCCAAACTGATCGGCCGTTGCGGACTTCGACTGTCCCGCAAACTGGACGATGACCTGCGTTCCAGGCTGATCAAATCCCCAGACGGGAACAGTTCGCTCCCTTTGCAGGATCATGTTATCCGTAAATGGAACAGCCATCTCCAATTGCTGTGCCATGGCACAATTAGCAGATAGAGAAACCAGGACGATGAAACAAGGCGTTCTTAGATTCATATCAGGCGCGGAGAAGTAAAGTGGAAGAAGAACGAGCCAGCGCAATCTTACACCATAATCGCGATCGATTTGGCCTGAAGAAATTGAAAAGCTGACCTAGACCGAACAGCTGGCTACGGAGCCACGTACTCGGGCACTTCGTCTTCAGGCGGGACCGGCGTCGGTGTGCCATCGTCGTCGATTGCTACAAATTTGAATTCCCCGCTGGTGACGATTTCGCGCACTCCAATTCGGTCGCGTCGAACCCAGGCTTCCACATGTACGGTGATCGAAGTCCGCCCAATGGTGGTGATGTCTGTGTATACACAAAGGACATCACCTACTTTGACTGGGCGTATGAAGCTCATACTTTCTAGCGCCACCGTCACTACACGGTTCTGCGCACGTTGCCCGGCGCAGATAGCGCCAGCAATGTCCATTTGGGAGAGAACCCAACCGCCAAAAATGTCTCCTGACGGATTCGTGTCCGCAGGCATCGTCATTGTTCGTGTGGTCAATTCACCGCGAGGATTCTCTTGTGCAGACATGCTGGCCCTGTGCTCTCCAAAGTTTCAACACCGGCTCTAGGAAAACGCAACTGCGAACCAGCTCCAGAGAGTTTAGCCTTTGACGGCGCCAGTGTCAGGCCAAGATTCCTTTGGCCACTTTGCCTGAAACGTCGGTCAAGCGGAAGTCACGACCGGCGTGGCGGTAGGTGAGTCGTTTGTGGTCGAGCCCGAGCAAATGCAAAATAGTGGCGTGCCAATCATGCGTATGAATCTTTCCTTCGCTGGCTTGATAGCCAAGTTCATCCGTTGCACCATAGCTAAAGCCAGCCTTCACGCCGCCGCCAGCCATCCAAGTCGTGTATCCCTTGTTGTTGTGACCGCGCCCCCCTCCGGTTGCATGCGGTGTTCGACCAAACTCGCTGGCCCAAATAACGAGCGTGTCTTTGAGTAGATCTCGCTGTTTCAGATCAGCCAACAAGCCTGCGATCGGCTTATCGACGGCCGCGCAAGACTCCGGAAGCTTTTCTTTCAAGTTCGTGTGATGGTCCCAGCCGCCAGTACCGACCTCGATAAATCGCACTCCCGATTCCACCATGCGGCGTGCCAACAAGCACTGCGTACCGAAACTGCTGGACGCCGGATCTTCCATGCCATACAAGTCTTTCGTTGCCTGCGTCTCCTGCGACAAATCCATCAGCTGAGGCATGGAGGCCTGCATGCGAAATGCAAGTTCGTAAGACTGCATGATTCCTTCGACTTGTGGCTGATGCGTTTCTTGTCGCAAAGTTTCTTGGTTCAAGCGGTTGAGCAGATCGAGTTGCGTCCTTTGTGCTCGTTTGGAGAGAGTCGAATTTGCGATGTTTGGAATTGCCTCACCGGAGGAAGCTCCACCTCCCCGTCCGCGCCTTCCTCCGCGATCACCACCACCAGTGCCAGGGTTCACCGTAGTGGCTTGGTACCTGGCGGGCAGAAAGCTGCTGCCGAAACTCACACTACCAGCCCGTCCTCCTTCACCCATAACGACGAAACCCGGCAAGTCGGTGTTTTCCGTCCCCAGTCCGTACACACTCCAAGCACCCAGCGAAGGACGAATGAACTGCGCAGATCCAGTGTGTGCTGCACGCTCGGCGGCCGGATGATTGGGCTGCTCATTGTGCATTCCTCGAAGCAAACATAAATCGTCTGCATGCTCGGCCAAGTTGGGGAATAGATCGGATATCCAAAGTCCACTTTCACCGCGTTGCCGGAATTTCCAACCTGGAGCCAACATCTTGCCGACGCGCCCGCCTGCGCTGCCATTGGCGCGGATTAGCTCGGGCTTGTAGTCGAAAGTGTCAACGTGCGATGGTGCTCCGTTCATAAAGAGCATGATCACATTCTTGGCTCGGGGAGCAAAGTGCGTCTCCTTTGGCGCCATAGGACTCTTGCTATCTTGAGCGCCATGTAACAGTGAATCGCGTGTTGCCATCGCCGCAAAGGCTAGTGAACCAAAACTCGTCGAGATCGTTTGAATAGCCTGTCTTCGATTGAAGTTCATCATGGTGGGTTACCTTGAAAACCTTGGGGGCAAATTATTGTTCGATAAATGCAGTGTTTTACTCATTCTCCCTCCCGCGGAGCGGGTTCTCGAGGGAGAGTCGGGCTCGGAGTGGGTCCTTCCCTCCCCGTCGCTCAGGCTCCGACCTCCCGCAATCGGGAGGGTGACTAAAGAGTGGGCTCCATCACTCCATCTCAATTCAAAATACGAAATCGTGCACTGGACATCAGAGTCTGACAGAAAACGGCGAGCGTCGAGTTACGCGCTGTAATCTGCGTCGCGGGTTTCGAGTCGGCCTGACCACGTCGGCCACCTCTTGCTGCACGTCCACCACCGCGGCCAGCTTGCGCGTTACCGCGATTTCTGCCGCGTCCGGCTGTCGGTGACGAATCATTACCGGCAGAGGCATTCACTGATCCATTGCTGGCTGGCGCAAAATCGCGAAAAAAGTTTTGGGCTGCTGCAAACTCAGCAGAATTGGCAGGTCGACCATAAGCCCATAAAAAGGCTTGGCGGATCTGCTCCTCGACCGAGCGGAAATTCTTTTCCAGGCTGGCCGCCATGGCTTGGCCCTGCGCCTGGGCGAACTCGCCGTTCATCATGTACAGGGCTTGTGTCGGAACAATCGAATCGGTTCGCCCCGAACAAGTCATATTGGTATCGGGAAAATCGAACAGTTCCAGCGACTCTACGATTTGGTCGCGAACAATCGGCAAGTATACAGAACGATAGGTCACATCCGGATCGGTATCTGAAGACCCTGGACGGCCCCCCCCGGTTGCTATGGCTGACGCGAATGGACGATTCAAATCGAGTTGCCCAGAAATCGCAAGCATTGCATCCCGAAGAGCTTCCGCTTCCAGCGTTCGTGCATTCGCTCGCCAGCAATAGGCGTTGTCGGGGTCCAATAAATAGTTTTGCTCATTGTACGCTGCACTTTGCCTGAACGTGTCCGACATCGCAATCTCGCGAATCATAGCCTTGATGCTCCAATTCTTCCTCATGAACTGAATCGCCAAGTAGTCGAGCAAGGCTTGGTTGCTGGGCTCCATGCCCGAGAATCCGAAATTGTTCGGTGTGCCTACGATTGGCTTGCCGATCAGATGCATCCAAATCCTATTGACCATGACCCGTGCAGTAAGTGGGTTGTTGCGTGAAATCAACGCTTGCACAAGTTCCTTTCGCCCCGACGATTTGTTGCTATCGATTTCGAAATTTAAATCCCCAAGTACTTGGAGAAAACCTCGGGTTACTTCCTGTGCCGGCCTTTCAATTTCACCGCTGATTAAGATGCTCGCGTTCACCATCTGATTGGCTTCCTGGACCCCCATGGCGAAAACTTTCTTGTTGCCTTTGGCATCAAAGGTCGCCAGTTCACCCGCCAAGCGGTTGCGAACGTTTCTCAAGCTTTTGTAGTCCTTATTTGGTCCACCGTCCGCAGGCCTTCCACGCGCGGCGACCATTTGTCGATCGAGTTCTTCGATGCGCTGCTTAAGGTCGGCAATCGAGGTGCGTCCACCACCGGTCGTTAGCGACGAGTCCTGGATGGGTAGCAGCAGCAAGTCGCTCGGGCGGTGGTTTTGAGCCACTCGCGTCGTGCCGTAAAAAGTCTGCGTGCTCTGAAAGATACCAGCCAGTGCGTAGTAATCACTCGTCGGAATCGGATCGAATTTATGATCGTGGCATCGAGCACAGGCGACTGTTAGACCCTGCACCGCTTGCATTGTCGTATCGATTTGTTCGTCGATCATGTCGGAAATAAACTTGCGTGGATTCTTTTCATCCTGGTGCTTCAATCCAATCGCAAGGTAGCCGGTAGCGACCAAGTTTTCCTGCCACTGCCCGTCTGTCTTCACGGGCAACAGGTCGCCGGCAAGCTGTTGGGCGACAAACCAGTTGTAGGGCGTATCCTTATTGAAAGCATCAATCACATAGTCTCGATAACGCCACGCGTGTGGATAGCTAATATTCCGTGAACCGGAAGACTCAGCGTAACGCACGACGTCCATCCAGTGACGTCCCCATCGCTCACCGTATTGCGGACGATCTAACAGCTCATCGACTTTGCTCGCGATGGCCGCATCAGGATTCGACTTGTAAGCGCGTTCAAAACTCTGCAACTCGGGTGGAGTCGGCGGCAGACCAATCAAAGTAAAATTGAGTCGCCTCAGCAGAGTTAAAGCATCCGCCGGCGCAGCAGATTGCAGGCCTTCTTCTTTTAGCTTCGCGGCGACAAGTGAATCGATGCTTGCAGCCGGCAAAACTTGCGGTGGCTGAAAGGACCAATGCTCTTTGCCGTCCTCAATATCCTCGCGGCTAATCTTTGAAACATGAACCATCTTCTCGCGTACGCGCGGATCAGGGGCTCCCATCAAGATCCATTCTCTGAAGTCTGCAATGACAGAGGCTGGCATCTTTTCACTGGGCGGCATTTCGGAACCGCTCCACGTAATCGCCTCCCAGAGCACACTGTCTTCGAGGTTGCCAGGGACGATCGCCGGTCCGCTGTCGCCGCCTTCGAGCAATGCAGAACGTGCGTCGACGAGCAATCCACCACGACTGTCCCCCGCATCCACGCTATGACACTCATAGCAGTACTTGACCAATGCAGGGCGGATCTTAGCTTCGAAAAACTGTAGTTGGCCGTTAGTCGGGTTTTGCCGAAAATTCTGCGCCAGACCTGCAGCCTGCATCGTCAGAGTTAGTAGCAGTACGAGACAAGAGGGGATTCTCATAGTTTGCTTCTCAATCTAATTACTTAGTTCATCCAGTCTTTGGTTGCGTGACCTGCGAGGACGAGCCGCAAGTCGTCCACTGCTCTCGACGATCACTCGGATTAAGTCCGAAGATCGACCCGGGGAAATTAGCTCCACATCCAAAGTTCGCATATCATCGCTGAGCGTAATACGATCGCGGGCTTTTTCGCCCGTGAAGTCTAGCTGCCTACGATGCTGGCTTTCGCCGGCGGCGCGGCGCGAGAATCGTCTACTGCTCGCTTTCAACTCCTCGTGCATCACAATCAAACCAAGAATTGGACGATCAAACGTAATCGATCCTTTCAATTTGGTCGCACGACGAGGATTCAAATTTGTAGTCGGCGCATAGTGCAAGATGTAACTGCGAATTCGCCTGCCTTGTTGAATTTTGTTCGGCGAAAGATCTTCCAGCGTTGTTACCGTTCCTGGTTCGGAAACATTGACTGATAAGTCGAAAGCGAGATCCTTCGAATAACACTCTTTAGCGACAAAGATATCCGAATCACTGCTGACCAACGAGATCCGCGGTGGCCAAGGTGGCACGAATCGAAATGCTTCAGAAGATCCCGTAATGCCAGATGCAATGGGCCAAACTTTGGCGAAACGAATTGGGTCAAATTCTACTTCTTGAATCTGCTGATCCTCGCCAATTCTGACCGAATCTCCCTCGGTTAGCAGCATTTTTTCTTCGGCTTCTGGAGCAGCCACTTCAACTTCTCCGTCAAAAACCGATACGCGTGAATACCCATCCTCGCGCAGGTCAATGCCGAAGGACGTACCAAGATCGACAACTTCTGCCGTTGGCGTTTCTACGGTAAAGCCTTCGGCGCCGGGCGGGACGGTGGCAGTGAGCAAGCCAGAATGCAGAATTGTTTGGCCGATCTCTAGCAATTGATACTCGGCTGGCCCCTCCAAAGTCACTTCCACGCCGTCGTCGAAGGCGATTAGCACAAAACCTTGCTCCAGTGCAATTGTCCCTGCGCTCAACCGTTCGCCAACTCGCAACTTTTGCTCAGAACCCCACTCAGCGCGACTCAGCTGAATCACGGAAGCAAAAGTTGCTTGATCGGCAATCGTACTTTTATTTTGAGAACCATCTGTACTTGTGTCTTCTCTCGTATTCGCAAACTCAGATCCATTGGTTGCCCCGGGATCGTCCTGAAAGAACCAAGTAGCGCCAATCAGTAAACTTGCTGCGAGCGCTGCCAATCCAAGCATTTGAACTCGCTTGCTTTTCGAGCCTTGCGTTTCAGTTGGCATGCTTCCAGGCTCGGGCGATGGCTGGTCGCTTTGCACTTCGTATTGCTTGTTGGAATCGGACAAACAGTGGCCGAGGTCCGACGCAAGCGTGGCATGCAAGTCCACCAACGTAAGATACTCGTCGCGAGCTGCAGAATCCTGCTTGAGCCATTCTGCTAGTTCGCGTGCCTGCTCCTCCGAAGCGACACCATCCATCATTGCATAACTCAACTCGCGAAGCCGTTCCGGATCTTGGACTCGAAGTTGGTCCGGCCCACCGTCATCGCTACTCATGCTCCAGCCTCCACCATCTTGCTGTCGACGCACTGCATCAGTATTCCACGCACCCGTTGCAGGGATTTATAAAGTGCATCTACAGAGCGATTGACCTCGCTGGAGATTTCCTCGACGGTTTTTTGGTCAAAGTAATACTTTTCGATCAGTCGGCGATTGTGCTCGGGCAACTCGCGGACACAATCGCGAAGTGGCTCCATTCGCTGGTCGAGCTGCGGCGCGAGTTGCTCGCGTCGCTCTAGCAGCAGGGCCGCGACTTCTTCCTCGAGAAAACCGTACCATCGACCGCGTTTGCGCAAGAATTCTTTGGCATGATTTGCCGCAAAGCGGCAGGCCCAAGGAACGAAAGGTCGGGATGGATCATACTGGTCGACATGCTTCCAAAGCGCGACTGCCGTATCCTGAACGATTTCCTGTGCGTCCGCCACGCGGGGTACTATCGCCATGACGTAGCGCAGTATTTCCCGCTCACTCTTGAGGAGTAGTCGCAAGAATTCTTCTTGTTCAAGCGGTTGGTGATTCACGGTAAGGACTCGAATTCGACCGATGGCGGAGGCGATTTTGAAAGAATAACGTCCGGTTTTACTGTTACTTTGCGCTCGCGCAGCGAAATTGGACATTGAATCTTAGCTTTTTCAAGGATTGCAAGATGGCAACCCTGAGCAAGAACGGTGGCCTAGCATACGACCGCGTTATTCGTTCCCGCCGGAGCCTTGAACTCGGTGGATTTCGGCGGAAGGATACACGCCGGGCAGATCCTCGACGTACCACTGGTCGAGTACGGCTTGCCAGTCTTCAAGCAATCGAATCTTGGTGAAGGCCGGACGGACTTGGTCAAAGTGTGGGTGCGACGCCGAGTACTTGATGCCGAACTTGCGAAGCAACTGACCACAGCGTTTGTCACCGTAGATCTGACAGGCCAAATCCCAGTGGCGCTCTAGGACTTTTCTTTGCTGCAGAACGGTCGGCGGCGGAGGTAGTTCCTTGCCCTCCGCCAGAGCGAGAGCTTGTTCGAAAATCCAGGGATTGCCGATTGCCCCACGAGCCACGGTGACGCCATTCACGCCCGTCTCTTGCATCATGCGAATGCAATCAGCGGCAGTGAACAGATCGCCACTACCTAGGATCGTACGACCAGGAAAAATCTTCTTGAGCTCTTTCAAGAATGCCCAACGACTGGGGCCGCGATAACGCTGCTCCACAGTTCGGCCGTGAACGGTTGCCGCTGCCAGACCAATTGCAAAACCACCTTCAAGGATCTTGAAAAAGTTGTCGCGACTTTCCTGGGTGTCATCGATGCCGCGTCGCATTTTGACTGTCACGGGAATCTCTGGCGGAACAATATCCCGAGTCCGCCCGATAATATCCAACGCAACTTCGGGCTGGCTCAGGTGAAAACCTCCACGGCAGCGACCGAGCACTTTTTTAACTGGGCATCCAAAGTTGATGTCGATGACATCAAAACCCGCTTCAACCAATTTCGCCGCTCCTTGCGAAAACTGCTCCGGCTCCGCACCCATGAGTTGGCCTGCAACAGGTTTTTCCTCCGCTGAGTTGTGCAAGAAGTGCTTGTTCTTGGCTCGATCCCGATACTGGACCAAAAACTGATCCAACATGACTTCGCAAAGTGTGTAACTTGCTCCGTGCTCTCGGGCGATCATCCGCATTGGCCAGTCGCTGTAGCCGCTAAGCGCAGCTTGGACGACGGGAAAGCCAATATGCAAGTTGCCGATGTGAAGATCGGGCAATTGAATAGGCTCGGCGGGCGGATTTTGAGTCAACTCAGTCAAGGCGGAAGAATCCAAGGCAATTCGAAATGATCTCACCCCTTCAGGCAGGGTGGGGGAGCCACAAACGAACGCCTTTCGGCATTTCAAGTGACGATGGATCGCGGTTTGCCAAGTTTGACCAAGGCTTACCAACGGTAAAAAGCGATATTTTTCGCGACTTAACACCTTTCCAGGACAAGATTTAGCCCTTGTGAGTTCGACACTGGATTGGTAACTTCTTACCCGACAATTCACAGCTTAAAGTGCTTTTTGAGACCTCCGCACGGGCGGAAACCTTCGAAGAGCCGCAAGACCATACTTTAGCACCGTTATCGAGGTTTTCCATGTCAACTCGAGCACCATCGGCCAAGAGCCGCGCTCGCAAGCGTTCCAGAATTCGATCCCGGACCAAGAAAAAGGATCCGTTGTTCGTCGATGGCAAAAGGCCACGTCCCATGTTCGTCGATTATCGCGACTTGGAGACGCTCAAGAAGCTAGTCAATCGTCACGGCCGAATTGTTGGTCGTCGTAAGACCGGATGCTCCGCCGTCAGTCAACACGCTGTCACTTCAGCCATCAAACGCGCTCGATTTATGGGCTTGCTACCCTTCGTTGGCGAGTAAACCACCTGCTGACAGCACCAAAAAGATTCTTAAACGTCTCGTTCCAGCGAGACGTTTTTTCGTGAACGGTTCCAAAGTGACTCGTAAAACATGAACGAACGTTTAGACGAGCGCTGCATTTCAGAAATGCGAAACTTGGGACCGTGCTGCGAAAGAGATCTCAGCGCCGTTGGGATCACGACGGCTGCTAACTTGAAGCAAATCGGAGTCGAAGAGGCCTTCCGTCAACTGCTGATTGGCCGTCGACAACGTGGCCTGGAAGTCACATGTTGCAATGCGGCCTATCTTTATGCACTGCACGGTGCGGTATACGATTTGGACTGGCGCGAGCTTCCTGAGGATCTGGAGCAACGTTATAAAGATTTTGCCGCCGAAATGCGGCAGTCCATCGCACTTCGAGGCCGAGGATGAGTCGAACTCTCACCGAAGAAGAAAAAGCTACCTACGAGTGGCAGATGTGGGTGCACGATTTCGGAGTCGAGGGACAACAAAAGCTCAAAGATGCGTCGGTGCTGATCTCCCGCGCAGGCGGAGTAGGCGGAGTCGTAGCCTACCAACTCGCAGCCGCCGGAATTGGCAAACTTGTCATTGCCCACGCCGGCAACGTCAAACACAGCGACTTGAATCTCCAGCTCTTGATGACCTACGATCATCTTGGCAAGCCTCGCATCGAATCGATCGAACGTCGGTTGAAGGAATTGAATCCTCGCTTAGAAGTTGTTGGCATCGCAGAAAACGTGAACGAGGCGAATGTCACTGCTATGGTGGAGCAAGTGGATGTTTTGGTCGACTGCGCTCCGCTCTTCCCCGAACGCTTTGCGATGAATGATGCCGCAGTTCGCGGGGGCGTTCCGATGGTGGAGTGCGCGATGTACGAACTCGAGGCCCAGATCACTACCATCGTTCCTGGCAAAACACCTTGTCTGCGATGTTTATATCCTGAAGCCCCACCTAGCTGGACACGGGAGTTCCCGGTCTTTGGCGCTGTCTCTGGTTCGGTCGCTTGCATGGCAGCCATGGAAGTCGTCAAAATAACCGCTGGAATTGGCAAACCTCTTCTGAGTCGTATGCTTCAATACGATCTGCGTGACATGAGTTTCCATTGCCTCAATATTGCTCGAAATCCAGACTGTACTTGTTGTTCAGAAAAGAGTGCTTGAATAATGCAAGTTCGAATCAAACTGCCAGCCAACATGCGAGCCTTGGCAGATGACATCGCCGAGCACAAAGTCCAAGCTACGACCGTTGGCGAAGCTCTAAACCTTTTGTGCGAGCAACACTCTGATCTGCAGAGTCGTTTGCTAAGTGAGGAAGGCAAGCTGCAGCCCTTTGTGAACGTGTTTCTCGATGGCACAAACGTCCGTGAACTCGAAGCAGAACTCACCGAACTGAAAAAAGAATCCGAGATCCTCATCGTGGCCGCACTTGCAGGCGGTTAAAGTGTAGTGTTTTTACTTACTCTCCCTCCCGCGCAGCGGGTTCCGGGCACCGAAGCTTGCTTTGGTCGTGAGAGTCGGGCTATCAGGCCCGGGTTCTTGCTGCTGGAGATTCCCTACCCGTCACCTGCGTAGTGAACTGCGTTCGTCCGTCTATTTGCACGATTTGAATCCTTTTCGCAGCCAGCAGCCTGGCTTCTTCTTCATCGTGCGTGACGTGGAGTACCGTGACTCCGGTCTGCTCATTAATTTGCTTGAGCAAATTGCGAGCGGACTCTCGCGTATCGGCGTCGAGCGCGCTCAAGGGCTCATCCAGCAACAACACCGAGGGCTCAAAAGATAGAGCCCGCCCTAAGGCGACACGTTGTTTTTCTCCTCCACTGAGTGCTTGAACACCTCGACTGAGCAAGCCGTCAATCTCCAAGACTCGACTCAGCTCTTCCACGCGTTTCGCGATCTTTTCGGGGTTGCTCTTGCGCAGCTTCATCGCAAACTGCAAATGCTCCAGCACGGTCATCGTAGGAAACAATGCAAGATCTTGCGGCACGTAACCAACACCACGCTGGGCGGGCAACCAAGTCGTCACGTCGTCGCCTGCAATACGTATGCTCCCTGACTCAACGCGTCGTAAGCCGCATATGGCTTCGAGTATCGTTGTTTTGCCAATGCCCGTTTTGCCCATCAACACGGCGTATTGTCCCGCTTCGATACTCATCTCAAGCTCTTGCAGCTTGAATTCTCCAGCTCGAATGGTGACTTTGTGCAGTTCAATCATGGATACTACGCCGTCAGTCCTGAACCCATCCAGCGCAGAAATAGCAGAACGACCACGGCCATGATGACCATCAACAAAGAGACGGCAACCGCAGCGTCCAGCTGGCCGACACTAAGTTCGAGAAAGACTGTCGTGGAAAGCACTTCCGTCTTGAATCGCGTCGCGCCGGCAAATACCAGAATCGGTCCAAACTCTCCCAGAGCTCTAGCCCAAGCGATCGTTCCAGCCGTAATGATGCCTCGCCAGGACTGCGGTAAGGCGACCAGCAAAAAAGCTTGAGCCCTTGAGCAACCTAGTGTCCTTGCCACATCCTCCGCTCGCGGATTGATTTGATCAAAGGTGACTCGCATCGTACGAACCGCGAACGCGCAGGCCACCGCAAACTGGGCCAAGACCACCGCAGGCCAGCGGTACGTGATGCCGCTCATTCCCAGATCTTCACGCAGCCAAGTTTCCAATTCCCATCCGCCAATCGGCAAGTGAAACAGAATGAGTAAACTGAGCCCAAGCACCAGCGGTGGCAGGACAATAGGAATGTCCACGATCGTGTCCACAATCCACCGGCCTGGAAACTTGAAACGCGAAAGCAAGTACCCCAGTGGCGTCGCAACCCAAAGAGAGAGAATCGTTGCGACGGTACAAGTCAGCAGGGTCAGGCGAAATGCGGCTTGAATCTCAGGCCTCAGCAACGCGGCTTTGAATTCCTTGGGTGAAGTGAACATCAAATCCGCTGCGATCAGCAGTAGCACGAGCAATATAAAGCACGCGGAAAGCCCACCCATTACTAGAAAGAACGCAACATCACTCTTTCGCCCAGGCGCTGCCTTTTGATGACTCAACTGCTCTTTATTCAATTTCTCGCTACTCAACTTCTCACTACTCAATCCGTGCTCACCTCGGCGGCAGGAGCCGTTGCCTCAGGAAGATCCTCGTCTGCATCAGACAACGGCTTCGAATCCATCTTCCAGCGAAAGCCCTCTGCTGCAAATCCTTCCTGACTTTCGCTGGAGCAGATTTTTTCGAACAATCGACCAGCGAGCTGTGCGTTCGGCGACTCGGGCTTAACGGCCCAAGGCTGAATGGCGACTGAACATGGCAAGCCTTGAATTTGCACTGCATCCAGCAACTCTGCTGAGCCGGCTGCATTGCTCAAGTAGACAACGGCGGCATCGAGTGAACCCGCTCGTAGCTGATTGACCAACAGGTCACCCGTTGCCGATTGGACCGTCACATTGTCCATCACTTCCTGTTGAATTCCACTTTCGCGAAACGTGTTTTGAGTAATCCAACCCATGGCACATTGCTTTTCGTGCCCAATTCCAACTCGCAGACCGTCGCGTGCCAGATCCTTCAAGGCCCAAATATCTTTCGG
>JBCCEO010000055.1:0-18720 GCA_039030255.1 Planctomycetota bacterium
CATCGACAAAGATTTAGACTCGGGAGCCGCCGAAGACTATGCCTTGGCAGCTCCACTTTCCAGTCCATTTATTGGCGGCGGCATGTTGACCGTCATGCTACCGCTATTCGTCCTAGAGAATGTGCCCATTGCCATCAGCGCAATTTGCTGCAGCATCGTGGTGTTTATCCTGTTTCTAATCGGTCGCCGAATTGCAACAGGGCAGTCCACAAGTTAGTGCCGCGAATTTCAGTTCGTCCCGCTCGGCTGTGTTTTCAGACGCCCGGCGCCAGCCTGCAGTTTCCCGGAACCCGGCTCAGCGAGCAGCGAACCTTCCTTTGCTCGCTTAATTCTAATGCTGACCGGAATCCGAATTCAAGAAAACGGAAGAAACGCAGGCTGGCGAGAGTCGGAAGCTTGGTAAGTGCAGCGGCGGGACACAGTCTGACGGATTTGGTTTCTTGCTGTAGAGTGCAGGTCCGCATCTACTCTCTCGTGGTCCGTTTAACTACCCGCTTAATTCCTTATTTCCCTTTCATTCTCGTGAGTCGGCGACAACCGCTGGCGCTCGAAGCAATTAAGATGGAATCGACTGGTCAGCAAGATCCTGGTTCCGGCGGGGAGTCTTGTGGAGACAGACGCCCCGCTCGCTTTGGAGCCTTCGCCTTTGCCATCTGCGCAACTATTCGATCCATCCCTCGATTTCAGATTCAACAAAGTCATATGTCCTGCCAACGATGTATGGTGAACTTTGTCCTGTCCCGGTAATCTTAACCCGATAGGCTTTTCCTTTTGCTGAGACGATGGTTCCTCTCCAGCCATCGATGATGAAAGCGAGTCCTGTTTTTGATCCAACTTTGTCGCCGACGTCGAATGTGCTTGCTTCTCGGTCAACTATCTTCAAGCTCGATGCTTTGTAATTCTTGCCACTCTTCTTGGCTATCAGTTCTCTGAGTATCATTGCGGCCGCTATTGTGATCAACTTCTTGTCTCTTCCCTTCCAGCTCTCGGTAAATCGATCGGAAATGTAATACTTCTCTAGATCTGGATACCATTTTTTCATGCCACAAGCCTTTGGGACCTTATCAAGCCCGAAACACCAATAGTTGTTTTCGAAATAGACATGAACCATTGATGGGTCAAGCTTGTTTAGTGGAATGACGTATATCGGTCGGGGTGGAGTCCGAAGATACATCGTGTAGCGAAACGTATCTCCATCAAGCTCTGAGTCGCCACTCGATTCATCTTTCATCAAATCTAAAAATAGAACTTCCAAATCTTCTTCCGAAAGTTTCTTGAGCGATTCATGGATCCCTTCCAGTTTTTTCTTCTCATCCTTACTTAAGATTTCAGCACAAATTGTGTCCTGGTTGACAAGTGTGAACGCTATCAGCGCAGCAACGTAAATTCGGTTCATCAACGTTCTTCCATTAAGTCAATTTCGATTCTCAACTCTCAGATGCAATTGTAGCCCCACAGAAGTGATATGGCTACATATTCAGCGAATCTGTAACACACTGTAAATTTCCTGCCTTGAATCCCGGCCAGTCGTAGGTGTTTTCGAATCTCTCTTGAAATACTGAATTGAAATAACTTGAAAAAACTGGACAAGCAATACAAATGACTTTGCATTCACATTTCGCTACGATCCGCTGGCGGGGAGCAGATGAATACCTCTGTGGTGAAAGTGCAAGGTGCCAAGAATGGGAAAAGACTGGCTGGGCCAAGTCATTGCGGACACAGCAGTCCGAGGCATGAACTAATTCTACAAAACTGGGGAATGTAGTGATTTCGAAACATGTTATTCCTTGCGGCAGAGTGTTTTTCTAGCGTTGCAAAGCAGCGTTCGATGCCACAACTGGCCCGCGAAGAGTTGTTTTCACCGGATGATGTTGCGTGTGTCCGCTTGATGAATTGGGCTGTTCGGAGAGCACAGCAGTCTGACGGATCCCAGGACCGCAGGATTGTGGACCAGCGAAGCAATTGGAGGTAATGGAGTTCTCTCCAAAGGGTGGGCTGTTGCGAATGGACCTTTTGCCAATTGGCCGTTGGCGCACAACGGAGGTTCTCAGCCAGGGGTGCTGCAACGGCAATTGGGGATGTTTGTCGGTCGGTTGCCAAGTGAGCAAGCGCGTGAGCAAATGATGGCACAATCAGTTTACGATGCTGAACCTTGGGATGAAAATCGTGACGTTGAGTCTCTGAGGAGTATTTTGGAAGGATGGTTTGTGGCCTCAGACGGTTCGCGGCTTCACAATCAAGTCCACGTATGGGTCGGAGGATCCATGCTTCCTGGAACTTCGCCCAACGATCCAGTGTTCTTCATGCATCACTGTATGGTCGATAAGCTTTGGGCCGACTGGCAGCTTGCACAAAAGGCAACGAATCCTGATCTGGCCGCCTCCTACGCGCCGCACACGGGTGGGCCAGTTGGACACAACTTAGACGACCCCATGTTTCCGTGGGTTGAAGCAGGTAATCTCGTGACTCCGATGCAGATGCTTGACCACCACGCCCTCGGTTTCCAGTACGATAACGAACTAAAATTGGCGACTGAAGAATCAGTCGTTGCACGGACTGAGCCTGCAACTCGACGGGCTGCGACGACAGCTCCAGAATGCCAGTACGACTGAGTCTGTTTGTTGTAGCGATTGTCCGCTGCAGCGCAATGCAGAATTTGGGAAGTTCACAGCATGGTTGAAAAAGCAGACGTGGCCATTGTGTCAGGAAAGGCATCGCGAACACAACAGTCCGACGTGGAAACTAATTCTTCAAAACTGGGAATGTTTGTAATGATTTCGAAAACCCACGTTATTCCTTGCAGCAGAGTATTTTTCTTTCGCTGCAAAGGAGCGTTCGATACCACAGCTGGCTCGAGAGGAGTTGTTTTCGCCCGATGATGCCGTTGTGTTCACGCGATAAATCGGGCTGTTCGGAGATGCTTTTTGTTGGATGATGCTCCAAGTCTAGGGTCGGGACACAGCAGTCTGACGGGTTTGCGTTCTTGCGGTAGACCGTGCGATGAAAGTTGAAAACGAGGAAATCATTGCACTGCTGAAAAAACGGCCGCAGAATGTGGCTACACTCCACAATCTGCACCTGAGTCCACAAATATTGTCAAAGAGACTTTTACAGGGCGATTCTTCGATGAACCAGTTGCTACGGTTCAAGGGGTAATGGATGAAGAACTGAAGGCCGACATTCATATATTCGACGAAGGAACTGAATTAGATCTTTGCACCGACGGTATGTCAAACAGTCCTCTTCTAGTTAACCCAGCGGATGAAGAATTTCGATGGTGTGAGATAGTCTTACGCCTGCCAAAATCCTGGCCGATGGGGAAGGAACTGCTAAAAGACATTGAAAGTTCAATAGTGCCCTTGAACATCTCCGCCCGCGGTAACGCTTCAGTTTGCCGACTTTCTGGATCTATCCGCAGGCGCATCGCCACTCGTTCCAGTGATCGTTTGGCAAGTGCGAAAATCTCAGGCTGGGAAGCCTAAGCCACGGGCAAGAGAGTGAAAACGCCGCGCCGCAGAGATTCCGCTGCGCGGGAGGGAGAGTAAGGCTTGTTAAGGATGCTTCCTTCAGCTCTTGGCCATGCCAATGTTGATGTAGGCGTGAACATGAGGGGCGCCGCGGAAGTTCCAGACTAAGGAGGGGCCTTCAACTCGCCACATGTCCCATACTTTGTCTTCCTTCAAGTCGCCTTGTTGATAGAAAGCCATGTGCAGTTTCTCAAGCCCACCGCCTTGTTCAATCAAGTCCATGACTTCCTTGGAATCTTCCTCGGCATAGGGCGCCAGCAGAACTTGGAGCGATTCTTTGACTAAGGTCTGCTGGTCGGAGGCCATGTCCTTGACTGCCAAACCTTGGAATTTGCCATTTGCGCCCTGAAGTAGCACATCCGTCTCGCGGGGTGCTTTCTTTAATAATGCAGATTTGACTTGCTCTGGATTTAATGCTTCGAAGACTTTGTTAGTTTGCTTCGTTTGATAGTGATACAGATTGGTGTCTGGATCTTCATCGGCATGCCCGTAAACAATTGGGCCACCAAAAGCAGAATTCTTTATGCTGTTGCCATCCACGCGTAGCGTTAGGTGGCGGCCGGTAAGCATCCATTGAAATTCTCCGGCTTCTGGATCGCCGAATACAGCCATGCTGTACTCTTCTACGCCGAAATAGTCGTCATCCATTTGCTGAATCAAGCGTTTGTAACCTTCTTCACTGGACATGCTTCGGAGTATCTTTTTCACCAAATCGCGTTGCGCGTCGGTGTAAAAGTCCTCCCCGATGCGAGGTTTAGTCACATGCCAGTTTGCGTTGATGCGATTGCGTAACTTATGCTCAAATGGAAAACAAATTGTCGTTAACTGCTTCTCTGATAGACTGCCGTAGAACTCGGCAACATGGTCTGCAGCTTTTGAGGCGCTTGAGCCAAAGGCTGGATTTGAAGCACCCAGAATGGGTGCGGCCAATGCGGCACCACCCACCAAATTGAGAAATCGTCTACGGTCGGAAGTAAAAGACTGAGGGGACATTGGCTTTACCTTTCGTTCTTTTTAGGAACAGTGCGAGGGGAGGCAGAGTCAGCCGGCAGCTGCAAAGCTGCGGTCATATTGAGTTTAATGGATCTTGCGACCTTTTGCGCGGATCAAAGAGAATTGGTGATCAGAATCTAGCTTTCAAAACAAGACGCAATTTGCGCAAAAGATCTTTTGGCGGAGTGCGTCTAGTAAGCAAGTACAGGCTATGCCTTCTTTCGAAGGAAGTATTTCCGTCAGATTTCTCTTTAGGCCCTTTCAAGCATGCCCCAAGAATCACAAGAAACTCCGGAGAATGTTGAGCCGCCCTACGTTCCGCCGACAGGTGGATTGATGGCACCTCCGCGTCCTCCCGCCATGTGGCCCTTTGTCGTGGGAGGCGGAGTATTGGGATTCCTCATACCAATGTTGGGTATTCCATTCATGGTTTTCGTACTCGATATGGGCCCCAATCTGGCGACGAGGATCGAGTTGATCGACTCGATGCTATATTCCATCAGTGGCCCACTTTCGATCGTGCTAGTTGCCATCTACTGGGGAGTGCTTGGGGCTGGCATTGGAATTGTCCTGGGCACGTTCTCGGGACTGCTTGGACGCGTTCTGCACCGAAAGAAGAAACACTAGCTAGGTGGCCTTTTTGTGGCTGTGAAGATCCGAGGCAGAAAGGCGGGCCGAGTAATCGCGGAAAGCGCGGAAAGCGCGGGCTGGAGATGGGAATTTAGGGTTAGCCGTGTCAAGCGTTCGTGCGCGCGCATACAGCCATCAGCCACGTGGCGCAAGCCTGCGGTTCGTCCGCTTTTCGCTTCGATTCGGCTCACGTTCAGAACGAGGCGACAGACGATTCGCGCGCTATGACAGAGCCGGCGTCCGGAATCCAAAAGCCAGTGGCAGGTGGGTGATTGGTGCTGCGGAGGAGCGAGGAGTTTGCCACAAAAAAGCACGAAAAGGAACAAAAAGGGATTTGTAAATGTTCTCTGGTTTTAAGTTAGCGACTTCGCTGGACATTCGAGTAGCACGCGTATGGCAAGCCGCTGAGTCAGCACAGAATAGGATCGCTAAGGCTTTGGACTCCGGTGCTATGGCGAGTAATGCAGCGACGCCACTACCAACTTGTCGTGCTTTCGTGCTTTTTAGTGGCTGTAGAATTTCGACGCAACTAGGAGTTCTGAACAATGGTGGAAAGCGCGGGCTAGCGTCGGACGTCTGAAAATCCAGCCAAGTGGGAGCGAATTGAGAATTCGCAGCATTAGCGTCGGGTAAAGATATCGGCACTCTCGTCGGGAAAGTCGAGGACGCTGCTACCTGCTTGAACGAGGATTTGCGGCGCAGCTGTCTGGGAGTGACCGGCTTCGGGCTGCGTCAGGCGATAGTTTGGAAAAGACTTCTTGCGAGCAGGCTTGGGTTCTGGAGCAGGTTGCGGCATTGCTTTCTGTGCTGATTCTTCGATTTCGCGTTCCTTTACCACGACTAGTCGCGCGATCAGTCGGTCGAGTTGGTTTTTGGCTTGCGAGATGATGTCAAATGCGACACGTGGATCGCTGGAGAGGCAACTACGTTGGCCGCTCGCAATTTCAAACAGCCTTCCGCTTCGCCCGCCCAAGTTGGCCGGAAGTAAGGACATCAAGCCAATCCTTCGGGAGTTATCAGCGTGATTGTTCGAGGCTGATAAATGAACGCCACCGCCATGAATGACGAAACTTAGCTTGCCCTCGAATTGCGGATGTAAGTTCAAAAACACGTCCAACTTGGTCGTTTGCAGAGAAATGCTGCTGGAGGAGGCTTGTGCCGGGACGCCGTTAATCATGGCGAGTGCGTCACAGCCTTGGGCAGCGTTTTGAGGAATGGCGTTTGTGAGCTGACCGTGCGTTGGCTCTGAGACCACGGAAATTTCGATGGAGGCTTGCGAGCCGACTTCTAGGCTTCGCAAACGCATCCCTTCATCGATTATTTTTGCGTCAACTCCGGTATCCGAAGCGAACAGATTGATCATGCCGCATATTTGGTGACCAGTTGTGCCAGCTTCGAAGGCGAAGGTCTCGCGTCCAAGGTCACCGATGATGTCAAGCACTACATCGGATGCGAGCCCGTGATCGAAAACGCTTCGGGGAATCAGAATCTCAGCTGGTTGTGCTGCTTGTTCGACTTCGACGGTGATGTTCTTAGTTCCGCCATTGGGCAAATCGACTTCAAATATTTGACTTTCTCGAACCGCGCTCAAGGAGGCTGCGGTGTGACTGATCGCAAAACTTCCGTCGAAGAGCTGTTTTACTTGTCCTTGGTATTCGAGAGTTGCGCTGTTGGCGATCTGCTTCATCAGGTCCAGAGCAGAATCAACTTTCTTTTGTTTCGACGCCAGCATGAATGCGTCAGCTTGGTCGTCACTTTGAACCATTCCAACAGCGACGTGTATTTCGCTTAGCAACGAAAGTGCTTGGTTGAGTGAGGAGAGGGTATCCGTCAGGAATGGGATGCTTCGCATGATGGCACGGAGTGGAAGGGAAGTTGGATTACAGTTACTGAACAGATCTTGGTAATAGTTAGATGCGGAACAAAAAATGGAGACGGGTGCCCAAGCCCCCGTCTCCATGGATCCGCGTTAAGTATTCACCAGGATCGGTCTATCTGCGTCGATTTCCAAGTGATCGAGTCTCTCCAGGTTGGATTTGGCCTGCCTTTTGATTCTCACGCTTGATTGCCTCGTAAACTTCTTGACGGTGCACTGGGATATCTTGAGGTGCCTCAATTCCCAAACGCACTTTGTCGCCTCGAATGTCGACGATGGTTATAACGACGTCGTCTCCGATCATGATGCTCTCGTCTCTATGTCGCGACAGCACCAGCATTGGATTCGCTCCTTCTTTCACGAATTTGGTTTCGTGTTTATTTTATCAATCCGTTGAAATCTGCTTTGTACCAGCCAACAGGAAACCCATTGCCCGATGCGTAGGGTATCGTCGGAATCTAATGACGGCATTCATCCTTGATAACGGTTTTCACTTTGGACGGGCAGTTCAGGTTAAGCATGCTGACTCTTATTGTTCGGGTTGCCGCCATTGTCGGGAAAGTTGCGAAAGGGCCTCCACTTATATGTGTGTTTGTAGGGGTTATCCCAGCGGCGATCGCTGTCGGTCTTATTGTCCTGATCCGATTTGAAAGAAGGTAGGAAAACGTTGCTTTTTCTTGCATTTCCCGGTGATACGTTGGCAACTGCTTGGGCTTCGGAGCGAGTCTCGTTGAATGTTTGTTCGCGTGGATTGCCGTCCTTGGAACATCGGGGTTGTCACGCGGGCGGGCAATTGTGTGAAATACCCTCCGAAATCTACTCGATCCAACGCGAGGTGCAGACCTTGGAAGGCCGAGGCCCACGGAAAGGACTGACTTCAGTTTTCCCGAGATATCCGGTATCTGCTTAAGACCGTCAATCAAGATTGCATGCATGGATGAAAATGCGAATCGCGAATCCGCGCGGAGTTCCCAAGGAACTTGTTCCGAACAAAATGGCAAAGTCCATCGACTTGGTCCGGATCGTGCCAATGTCCTAGATGTCTTAGAGCAATCATCACGCGTCCACCACTTCCCTGTTGAAAAATGGATCGATGTTGAAAAGCTAGCCGCCTTCCGCCGGGCGTCCAAAGTTCGGCTCTCGTGGGTTACCCTCTTTAGCAAAGCATATGCGCTGGCAAGCATTGAGGTCGCGGAGCTAAGGCGTTTCTACATTCCTTTTCCCTGGCCTCGGTATTTTCAGTCGCGCTACACGGTTATTTCGGTAGCCGTCAATCGCCAGTATCAAGATCGGGAGCGGTTGTTTTTTGGACGTCTGCGTTGGCCCGAAGTTCGCAGCCTACTGCAGATTCAGCAAGAATTGGACTCCTACACGAATGATCCGATAGAGCAGGTCTTCCGACAACAGCTACTTAGTAGCCACCTGCCAAGATTCATTCGCCGTTTTGGTTGGTGGTGGCGCACTAACATTCAGCCCAGTGAACGCGCACGACGGCTTGGAACGGGAAGCCTTTCCGTATTGGCGGGCCAAGGCGTATACAACCGCCGACACCCTTCTCCTTTGACTTCAAGCTTGTCGTATGGGCCAATTGAGGATGGACGCATGTGGGTCACGCTTCAGTGTGATCATAGGCTTGTTGATGGCAGTGCGGCAGCTCAGGCACTGAATCGAATCGAATATTATTTGCATTCCGTAATCACTGACGAACTCGAAAAGCTCTCTCAATCGAACGGTATTGTCGGAACGGACACCCTCGCAAAGGGCCCGGAAGCGGCCTAGAATTGTTGCCGGAAATGTCAGAGAAGGTCACTAGTAAACGTGGCTTTCAATCGGTCGCTTACAAAGATTCGCGCGCTCGCGGCTTCGCAATCTGACTGAAAGCAAGATTGGTTCTTTAATTCCTTTGCAGCAGGAGAGCAATATGTCGGAAGCTTCGCGAAAATCGAGACTGGGGCGTATCGAGTGGATGGATTTGACGGTTCCCGATGCATCGCAAGTCAGTGAATTCTATTCCCAAGTAGTCGGCTGGAGCCGCAGTGAAGTACCAGTGGCGGACTACCAGGACTATTGCGTAGGGCCAGACGGCGAGAACATTGTGGCCGGCATTTGTCATGCTCGCGGGGAGAATGCCGGTTTGCCTGCAGCTTGGCTTATCTACATCAACGTCGACGATATTGACGCGAGCCTCCAAGCGGTTGCGGCAGCTGGCGGAAAAGTGCATGGAGAAGTGCGAACGCTTTCGGGACACGGCCGTTGCTGCTTAATAGAGGACCCAGCCGGAGCTAAGTGCATGCTGTTTGAACCAGAGGCGAAATCAGAAGACTAGCGCCTAAATTAGATTGCATTTAAGCCTTTATCGGTAGCGAACAGAAAGAAACGAAACAGTCATCGCCTGCTCGCGGCCACTGCTTGCTGCTAAGTCTTGCAATACCGGCTACTGCGCCGCTCGCCCAAGTCACGTGCTACCGCGCCGTTCGTTGCAAGCGATTATGGAAGAATACTTGGGAACACATGTCATTCCTGGTTACTTCTGCTATTCTGTCGAGCAGGGGTGGGAAAAGCATTCGAAAGATTGCTGCAAGTCCAAGAGTTTGTGTGCGTCTGGCGGACGCGTTGTTGTGGAGAGAATAATGGCTTTCGAGTTTCCTTGCGAATCTTGTTCTAGTACCTTGCGAGTCGATGAATCGCAGGTTGGTAAAAAGGGACGTTGTCCTTCTTGCAAGCACGTCAATATTGTTCCTGATCCTGCAACAATTGCTCCAGCGGCAGCCGATCCAGGTTTTGCTGCAGCCTCCAGTCCAGGCTTTGCGCCCGCCGCTTCGAATCCTACCGTGGCACCGGCGGGCAATCCTCTGGATAGTTTCTCACAGCCGGCTGCAAATCCCTACACAACGAGTGAACCAGCGGTGAATTACTCGTCTCCAGGCAACTCTATTGCCCCAGCGGGTGGTGACGCGATGGCCGCTTTTCGTCCCATGTTCGAAGCTTTGTTCTTCATTCGATTCGTTGCTTGGGTTTCCATCATTTCAGGCGCACTAGCCTGTATTACGATTGTCGGCGCAGTGACAGGCTGGATTCCGCTCTGGATGGGCATTTGCTTGCGAAATTCATGCATTCGCTTGGAGCAGGGCTACCAGAACGGAGACGTTTATGCATTGACGGAAGCAAATCGTAGCCTTTCGACGTACTTTCGAATCATGGGTGTGATGACGATGATCTCGGTAGCTTTCAGCGCCATGATTGTCTTGTTCTACTTGGTCATCATTATCATCGGCTTGGTCGCCGTAAGTGCTGGCTAGGATCAGTCAACGACTTCAAGCAACCGAGATGCTAGCACTAAAACCTGACACGACTTTTCCGGTTAGACCACTGCGCGAATTGGGCTAGATTTGCGCAGTCGGCTTGAGCGTGTCACGAATTATCAAATCAGCGATATTTCTGGCTCGAAATGCCGATTCTTCTTCTACCGCCTGCCCGTGCGCATTCTTAATCCTGCGATTGTTATTTCGGCGAGGCACCTGCCCAGCTCGGTGCCTTGGGAGCCATGCAAAAGCATTCTCAACCTAATGCTTTCATTACGTTTTCCACGCCGGGGAAACCAAGGGTTTCCGTTTTCAGTGGCCAAACAATAGAACCAGGGTTTTCCGGCAAGCGAACAACGGATGCAAAGCGGAGTCCCAAGCGTCGAACGCAGCAATTGAATCGACGCCGCGTGGTCAAGTTTGCAGCAGCTTCCTTGGCGATTGGCCAAGTATCAGTACTAGGTGCCGACGCGCGTTTTAGTAATTCTTCTGGCCAGCCTGGCCAACGGCTAGGCAAGGTTTCTGGGCGGCGGGACACTGGGCCATCGATCCACAAACAAAGAGCTATGCAGGATCATCAGCATAACATGGCTGCTTTCGGTGGACGGCTTGCCGCGCCGGTGGAGCGATTGTTGCAGCCAGTTCCACGCAAGGCACCATACCAGTTCGATGTGCTAGTGGTGGGGTCAGGCTACGGTGCGTCGATTACCGCCGCGAGGTTGGCAAGCAGTTTTCGGCCAGGTTGTCGGCTAGGCGTCTTGGAGCGTGGCAAGGAATGGGTTCCGGGCACGTTTCCAGATAACTTACCAGGAGTCATGGAGGAATCCCGTTTGAAGCTGCTGGGCGCAGGCGAGGGAAATTTGAACAACCCAACGGGCTTGTACAACGTTCAGAAGTTCGATGAAATCACCATCTTGAGCGGCTCTGGCTTGGGTGGCTCATCGTTGATCAATGCCAACGTGGCAATTCGCCCTGATCGTGAAGTATTCTTGCAAAGTGTTTGGCCTCGCGCGCTGCGAAATCGCGAATATTTGGATCCCTACTATGCGCTCGCCGAATACGAACTTGGCATTGCATCTGAAAACTGGGATAGCACAAACAAGATGCGGGCGCAGCGGCTTGCGGCGGAGAGACTGAGTGCTTGTGGAGCGCACTTTGAACCCGCCAAGCTTACGATTGCACGTTCACCACGACGCGATTTGCCCGTCCTGAATCGGCAGGGACTTCGACAACGTGGCTGTATTGATTGTGGAGATTGCTTGACGGGTTGCAACGTGGGCGCCAAGAGCAGCTTGGCCCAGAACTACTTGCCAATAGCTCGCCGTGCAGGCGCCGAAATCTTTCCGCAGGTCACCGTGAACCACATTGAAAAATGCCAAGATTTTTACCGAGTGCACTACACGTTCTACTCGGCGCAGAAAGGCAAAAAACCTCAAGCTAAGCATGGATTCACTACGACTCGTATCCTGGTACTCGGGGCAGGCAGTTTGGGAAGTAGTGAGATCTTGATGCGTTCTCAGGCTCACAAATTTGCTTTCTCTCCACGACTAGGACTTTCTTGGACCGGTAACGGCGACGCGCTGGGCTTTATTCGCAATTGCCAAGTTCCGACGGGCGTCGGTGGATTCAGTGCATACGATAGTGATCGTGCACCAGTTGGTCCGACAATTCAAAGCAATATTACGTATCCCCATCGCAGCCTGGCAGGCCGCGTTTTGATTCAGGATGGAGCGGCGGCACGCGCCTACTGCAATGCCATTGGATTGCTAATGCGCGACCTGGATTTGGACAGACTTCAGATTCTGCTTGGAATGGGCCATGATGGAGCGGAAGGAAGGCTGTCTTTGGACGGTGAAGGCAAGATTCAATTGAATTGGCCCGGTCTCCTGGAAAGTGACTATCGGCGGTTGATTCGCGGGGAGTTTTCTCGCGTTGGCGAGGCGTTGGGGGGCAAATACGAGTACCTGAAGATTTTCGGTGACAAGATGATTTCCGTGCATCCGCTCGGCGGTTGCGGCATGGGTGAGGATTTGCAGCGAGGAGTCACCAATCACAAAGGGCAAGTATACGATGGCTATCTTGGAGGCTATGAGACTCTACCTGGTGTCCCTGCAGTTCATGAAGGTCTTTATGTCGTTGACGGCGCTCTCTTACCAACCTCCATCGGATGCAATCCGTTGCTAACGATTTCCGCCTTGGCCGAGAGGTGTTCCAGCCATCTCATTTCCGAGCCGAGTTTCGCGGATCTATTCTGGCCTCAAATCCAGTAGGTCACACCAGCAATCGCCATTCAGGCGACTCGCTCGAGCATTTTCAGGCGAATCAAGGTGCTGTACTAACTTTGCGTCTCTTCCTTGCCAGAAGAAAGACAGCCGAAAAACTTGCTGGCCCAAGGGTCTACTGATGGGGGGCACGATGCCAGGGTTTGAAGTAGCACCGGCGAATCCAAATTGAAAATGGCGGTGAAAAAACGCCATCCGATATAATTAAGCTACGTCCTGAGAGAACTGCATTAGAATAACTTTCAGACGTCCGCGGCAGAGAAATGCACTCTGTCGGCAGTTGTCGCGAGTCCTCGCCCTCGCTGAATCATCCGTAAATCAGAGTTCAGCCGTGTCCGCCCATTCCCTCCGTGAAATAGACCAACTCTGCGAGCAATTCGCAACAAAAATTCGTGATGGGCGCAATCCGTCATTGACCGACTTTTTGCAGCGAGTCGCACCAGACAAACAGGAACAACTACTAACCCGCCTGTTGCCCATGCAGGTTCAAGAAGCCTTGGATCGTGGAGAAATTCTTAATCCGCAGGACTTCCAGCAGTTCGGTACGACAGCAGTCCAAATTGCCAAGGCTGCGCTGCAAGGTGTGTCTCCGGTAAAACCCAGTCAGGACAAGACCCAAGCGGGCCTGTCCCCCGCTTATGCGTCCGCCAAGACCGTTTCCACCAAAAAACGCCGGCGCGAGGATTCGACCCACGGTTTCGAGGTAGATCCGGAGTCGCTCGGGAATTACAAGCTTTTGCGGCAAATAGGTCGTGGCGGAATGGGAACAGTTTGGGAGGCGCATCAAGTATATCCGGTTGAGCGGTCTGTGGCCGTCAAGCTTATTCGTGGTGACCTGGATGCTGCCGATGCAATTGCGCGTTTTGAAATGGAACGCCAAGCCATATCCAAAATGGATCATCCTAATATTGCACGTATTCTGGATGCGGGCACTGCTGATGACGACCGCCCGTACTTTGTGATGGAGTTGGTGCAAGGCAAACAAATTGATCTGTTCTGCGACGAAAAAAAACTGAGTGTGCGTGAGAGAATCGAGCTGATGGTGCCGGTTTGCAAAGCTCTGCAGCACGCGCATCAGAAGGGGATCATCCATCGTGATCTCAAGCCCTCCAATGTACTGGTGGCGGAGATCGACGGCGAATTTGTTCCTAAAGTCATAGACTTTGGGGTAGCAAAAGCTTTGCAAAAAAAACGACAAAGATTTGATGAAGACGAATCACTAACCCAATGGGGGCAGGTCGTTGGAACGATTCAATATATGAGTCCAGAACAGGCCCAAGGGCGCGATGTTGATACTCGTACCGACATCTACGGCTTGGGGGCACTCATCTATCGTTTGTTGACAGACAGTTTGCCGATCTCCGAACAAGTATTGAAAAGCGGCTCGGCGGTAACTGTGGCCGAGTCCCTTAGGACTCACGATGCACCAAGACCGAGTTCAAGGTTCGTAGAAAGATCTCAAGTGGTCGAACGGATCTGCCGCGATCGAAGTACTTCGGTTGAAAAAATACGGCAAGAGCTAAAAGGCGATTTGGACTGGATCGTGTGCAAGGCAGTTGAGCGTGATCGCAATCATCGCTACGAGACTGCTCAGGGACTAGCACTTGATCTCGAACGATACTTGAGTTTTGAAGAAGTCACTGCAAGGCCGCCATCGGCCCTCTACCGAATTAGGAAATTCGTTCGGCGAAACCAGCTTGCCGTCACTTCCATTGTCGCGACGATCTTTCTCTTGGTGGCTGGAATTATTGGCACTTCCTATGGATTGAGCCAAGCCATCGATGCTCGCCGACAGGCCGAGGAAAATGCGCAGAAAGCCGTCGAGGAAAAAGAAAAATTCCGACTCGAAGAATCGAAGAGTCGAAAGTTGCAGGAGCTTGCAGAAATGCGACTGCACGCTGAAAGAACCAAATCAGCTTGGGCAAACTGGCAATTGGGGAATGTCGATAGCGCGTGGCAGCAACTGAGAGCAAGTGCGAACACGCCTGCTTGGGAAGGACGTTTCCTGCAGGCTGAATTTAATACCACGCACAAATTTCTCTATGGTCATGCAAATCATGTCGTCAGCGTCGATACCTCTGGAGATGGCAAATTTATAGCGACCTGTTCGTCGGATCAGACCGTGAAGATATGGGATGCCAGGACCTACAAGATCTTGGCAAACATCGAAATCGGTGGCTCAATCAGCCAACTCTGCTTTGATTCCGGCTCAAGCCAAATCGCTGTTGTTGACCTTTCCAATCGCCTCTCAGTTATCACGGATTGGGAAAACGAAGCTCGTACTCAGACCTCAGAGCCTTTCGAGCGAGACTTGGTGTCGGTTTGCTTTTTAAACGCGACCGCCGGCAGCGATCAAACCAGCCGCATCTTGGTCGGCGGATCGGAATTCAATAGCTCGAAGCCAGCCTTGCAATGGGAATCGACTCCTGTCGGAGAACCACCCTTGCGGGTTGTGCGATTCAATCCAGATGCAACAGGCAGCTTTGAGGTTGAGCAAGAACTTTTAGGCCACAGCGGAAGCATCCAAGGAATCTCCGTTTCCAGCGATGGTAAAGGGCTAGCGAGTGTCGACGCGGCTGGCAAACTGATAGGCTGGGACGTCCAACTCGACGGCGTCTGTTCAAAGCGTTTTGAATTGGACCTTGGATTCAAGCTGTACGACGTTTTGAAATTGCCGTCCACAACAAAGATGCTCGTTTGCGGAGAGGATTTAGCGATCCGCATGATTGATGAATCGACTGGGGGCATTAAGCGAACCTATGCCGGGCACGACGCCAGTGTACTAGCCCTCTCGCTCCATCCCGACGGGGACAAATTTGTTTCCGCTTCAGACGACAAGACGGCTCGCGTTTGGGACCTCGATGGCAACGAATTACTAATGTGCCAAGGGCATTTCAACGAGGTCAAGGACGTGTCGTTTAGTCGCAATGGGAAGTATGTGGTGACGGCTTCTAGCGATGCAACCGCGGCGATATGGTCGTTGGAGTCTAAGAGCGGTGCAAAGTCGGTACGTGCCTTTGAGGCTCTGGCTTGGTCAGCGGATTTCTCGGCTGATGGAAGTCGCATCGTTGCTGTTAGCGAAGATCACCAGATACAATTGCGCTCTGGGCGTGACCTTGAATTGCTACAGCAAGTGAAAACAAAGGAGCCGATTCTTTGCACCGAGTTTAGCCCTAGGGAGGACTTAGTAGTCCATGCTGGGGTCGATGGGTATGTGACCGTTAGAAATGGAAAAGATCTTGAACTACTCACTACGTTTGAGGCTCATGAAGGATACATTTGGGACATCGCTTTTTCCCGCGATGGCAAGAAGCTTGTGACAGTCGGAGGCGACAAGAAAGCCAAGCTCTGGGAAACAGACGATTGGGAACAACTAACTGAACTAGATGGCCACGAAGCCGAACTCTCGACGGGTGCATTCACGTTTGATGGCAAACAAGTCCTGACGGGAAGCAATGATGCGACAGTGCGTCTGTGGGATGTGGAGACTGGCGAACAACTTCATATTTTCACTGGGCACCAGAATATTATTTGGAAGGTCGCTATCGCAAAGAACGGCAAATTTGTCAGCAGCTCCTTTGATGGAGAACTTCGAATTTGGGATCTTGAGAGCCGCCGGCAAGAAAGGCTGATCAAGGCCCACCACGATCAAATTGCTGGATTATGCATCCACCCAGATTGCACTCGAATCGTTACCGCCAGTGATGACAAAACGATTCGAATTTGGGACCTCGATTCCGGGCTGGAGGTATTTGATCTACGTGATGCATCTGACGCTCCAGTGGTTCACGCTTCCTTTTCGCGCGACGGCAGAAAACTTATCACTGGTGATTCGCATGGATGGCTTACCCTCCGCTCTGCCACCAAGGGGAATAATGCAGTGGAAAGGTACTTGCCAACTGAGGCAATTGCTTTCGGGATTTCAAACCTTGCGAGCGCAGTGGAACCAGAAACTACTTTAGAGGAACTGGCAAATGTGCATCGGGAAGCACTTAAATGCTCCTCATTCTTTCCGGGCTATCAAGTACTCACGATACAGGGCGTTACAGAACATCGACTTGGCAAGCATGACAAAGCAATTGTGACGCTAACTGAGGCCGCGAGGCTTGAGCCAATTGAATATGGTGAACCGGATGTCCTGCCCTATATCGAAGCTTTTCTTTGCCTGAGCCAAGCAGAACTTGGGCATTGGCCTGAGGCAGAGGCACAACGCGACGTGTTCAGACGCAAAGCGAACAACAAAGCCATCCAGTTTGATCCTGAACTGAAGCGGCTTTCCGCTTTGATTCAAGAGGCCTTTGACACCCGCCCAGGAGTGGAGACCCCCTAAGGGAATTCTTGCGGAGCGAAGCCGTCAGCTTTTAGCTACACGGAAATTCCCTATTTCTTGGAACGCGCTGACGTGACCAGGCGTCGTCACCAATCTGTTAGCTGAATTTGTATGCATTTGTACTTGGCATTTGCTGATGCAAGCTACTCGTATTTATTGAAAGCCGAAGTTTATATCTGCGAATTGGCCTGCGAGTAACAAAGCTGTAAAGCTTCATCTTGCATCTTTAGACCAGATGGATATCCACCAACTTCGTTCCGCTTGCCGCTTTTGCTTGGATTTTCATTTGAGGAGAACATGATGAAGCCGTTCGTAATGCTAAGTCTATCACTTGGGTTTTTGGCCAGTTTTCCAATTGCGACAGCCGCGACCGAGGACGGAATTTACCTGATGGTGGAAGACGGGAAAGGCACGGAAGTAAAGAACAGCAGAGGCGATTCGATTTCAATTGGTACGCAGGCTGGCAAAGAGTTTGGACCAGCCGAAGTTTGGTCCATGAACAACCAAAATGATCGCTTTCGCGTCCAGCTTTCAAAGGTACCTGTTCAAGACTTAGAAAAGACGATGGAAAAGGGATTCTTGGTGCTTTGTATTGATGGCGTTTGCGAAAGATTGATTTCGCACAGCGACGCTAGACAGGCTGCCGCGAACGGAGGCTATGCCTTAATGATTGACGTTAACGGGCGAGAGAACGCGCAAAAAGTAGCCCAGCGGCTCGGCTGCGAACTTGGACTGCGCAAGCATCCAGGGCATCAACTCGTAACAAGCTTTTCTCCAAAGCAGAAGCAATTCAAAATCGGCGAACCGATGATGCTAGAAATGCGGATTGAAAATGTTGGCAAAACGCTTGTGCGTTTTATGGACGGGGGGCAGCAGCGTGGGCCGCGAAACAATCAGTTTGGATTTATCGCGGAACCACCCCATCCAGATACCGGCGATCACACGAACTTTGGGGGAATGGCCGCACTTCGAACACTCAAACCGGGCGACGTATTTAACAAAGAAGTTGACATTTCAAAGTGGTATACCTTTGAGGAAGACACCTCCTGCGAAATTACCGGGCTATTTGAACTTGAGTTTTACGAAGAGGATTTCTCGGCCAAACGCTTATGGGAAGAAGTCGTGGTAGGGAAGTGCTTCATCCGTGTCGTCAAATAACTGCGATCTTGAAAATACTGAACCCGACCGAAGACAAATAACACTGCCCAACGAAGCGTCCCCTCAGAAGATCGCCCATGTCCACGGCAGGAAGGTTGGTATTTGCGAGTTGCACTGCGCAAAGTAAGCTACATGCTTTCCATATGCAACGTTTTCCTAGTCGAGATGACTTCTTAGCCCTGGCGCGTTTCACGCTGGGCGTAGCGCAGAACCACTTTTCTAGTTCTTCCTCACCTCCTTTCTATGGGGTCTAGAGGGCGAGCGAAATGGCCGACGAAGAGAACGTGACGATTTCAGGATATGAGGCTAGTTCGTAGTGTCTGTTGGGTCCAAAAGAGGAACATTTCCGCTTCGATTAGCACCGTTTGAACTGTATATGTTTGGGGATGACGCCCCGGAAAACGGCATGACTTTTGTCGTGGAGTTTGAGTTCTCCGGTTGCGTCAACAGAGAGCACTTTCAAGCAGCGGTCGACGCTGCGATCCAACGACACCCCATTTTGAGGTGTGTGGTCCAACGTGCCAAAGCCAACAAAGAGTGCTGGGTACCGATCGAGGACTTCGATGCAACTGTTCGATGGATCGAGGCGGGCGATGAGATTCGAATCGAAGGCGTTGGAGTC